>PKWQ01000265.1 GCA_003133265.1 Acetobacteraceae bacterium | reverse complement strand
GGCAAGGATCGGCCTTGCCGGCGTCCACCGCCGCTAGCGCTCGGTAGCACAAGCCACGCGCCGCCTCGATCTCGATCCACATGTCCGCCATCATCCAGCGCAGCCCCTGCATGTCGGCCAGCCGCTGCCCGAACTGCTTGCGCACCATCATGTACTCCCGCGCCAACTCGAACGCACCCTCAGCCACGCCAAGCGCCATCACGCCCATACCGACGCGGGTTGCGTTGTAGACCGAAAGGGTCTGAACGAAGCCTTTGGAGTTCTCCTCGCTGCCCATCGTGACCACGTTTTCGGCCGGAACCCGGACGTTGTCAAAGAACAGTTCGTTCTCGCTCGCACCTCGCACGCCCATTTTGTGTTTGATCTTGTGGACCTTCAACCCGGCGCTTTCCTTCTCCACCAGCAGCGTACCCACGCCCTTAGCCCCCTTCGAAGGCCCAAAGCGCGCATACACGAGGTGCAGGTCGGCACGGTCGCCGTAGGTGGTGAACACTTTCTGACCATTGACAATGTAGGAATCGCCATCGCGCAACGCTGACGTCGTGATGGCGGCGCCGTCGGACCCAGCCTCCGGTTCGGTCCAGGCGATGCTGCATTCGAGTTCGCCGCTGATGAATTTGGGCATCAGCCGGTCGCGCAATTCGGGAGGCGCGCAAGTGGCGATGATGCGCGGAGACACGTTCTGTTCGTGCACGATCAAGGCCGTCGCGAGGTCAACCTTGGCGATCTCCTCGATCACCAGGTAGGTGTCTACCAGCCCAAGGCCGGAGCCACCATGGGCTTCGTCGATGCTCAGTCCGAGGTAGCCGAGCTCGCATAGCAACTTCTTGTTTTCTTCTGGGAACTCCTCATTGCGGTCCCAACGCTCCGCCTTGTCTCGAAAGACCTCGACGGAGAGCTTGCGCGCAGCGTCGCGCAACTCTATTTGCTGTGGCGTCAGTTCAAAGTCCATGATGGGTTTGCTTCAAGGCTTGAGTTTGCTACGGAAGTCGGGCTTGCGTTTCTCAAGGAAGGCTTGAACACCTTCCTTCGACTCCGCGGTCTGGTAGAACATCGCCAGTGCCTCAAACCCGAGGTTGCCGATTCCACGGATCGAGTCAGAGTCCTGGTTGAAGGAGCGCTTGGCGATGGCTAGCGCGGTCGGGCTTTTCTCCAGGATCTCCCGGCACCACAGATCGACCTCGAGGTCCAGGTCCGCGTGCGGCACCACCTTGTTCACCCAGCCCATGCGTTCCGCCTCCGCCGCAGGATATCGGCGGCACAGGTACCAGATCTCGCGTGCTTTCTTTTCGCCGACGACCCGCGCCAGCAAGGCCGTGCCCCAGCCGGGATCGACCGACCCCACCTTCGGACCGACCTGCCCCAGCACAGCAGTGTCGGCGGCGATGGCGAGGTCGCACACTGTCACCAGCACGTTGCCCCCTCCGATCGCATAGCCGTTCACACGGGCGATCACCGGTTTACGACACTCGCGGATCGCGCTCTGCATTTCTTCCACCGGTAGGCCGATCACGCCACGCCCGCCATAGCTTCCTTCGTGCCCCGACTGGTCACCCCCGGTACAGAAGGCTTTTTCGCCAGCGCCNNGTAATGACGACGACTCCAACCGCGCGGTCGTGGTCGGCGTCCTTCATGGCGGCGATGATTTCCTCGCAGGTTTGGGCGCGGAACGCGTTGTACACCGCGGGACGGTTGATGGTGATGCGCGCAACGCCGTCGCGCTTCTCGTAGATGATGTCTTCGTAAGTCATTTGTGGTTCCTCTATCCGTGCATCGTCAGGCCGCCCGAGATGCTGAGCACCTGTCCCGTCATGAAAGGCGCTTCGTCGGAAAGCATCATGGCCAGCATTCCCGCGTAGTCCTCCGGTTCGCCGAGGCGCTTGAGGGGTATGGCCTTCCTGAGGCCCTCGGCGATCTTGGCGCCGGCCTCGCCTGCGCCCATGAAGCTTTGCAGTATGGGCGTGTCCGTCGGCCCTGGGCACAGCGCGTTCAGAGTCACCCCATTTCGCGCGAGTTCACGCGCCATCGTCTTCGTGAAGGCGATGATCCCGCCCTTGCAGGCTGAGTACACCGCTTCGCCGGACGATCCGACACGGCCCGCATCGGAGGCCACGTTCACCACTCGACCGAAGCCGCGCGCAGCCATCCCCTTGAGCACCACGTGGTGCATCGTGAGGGGTCCGTACAAATTGATGCGAACGACCTTGTCCCAGAACTGGCGGTCGGTATCGAGGAAGTTGCTTACGGCGTCCCAGCCAGCCACGTTGGCTAAGCCTTCCACTGGCCCGAAGCGGCCTTCGAACTCTGCGTGCGCGCGCTCCACGGCATCCCGATCGGAGATGTCTAACTGCCACGCAGCCGCTTGTCCGTCGGCTTCGTTTATCTGCATCGCGGTCTGTGTGGCGCCCTGGCCGTTGAGGTCGAAGATTCCTACCACGCAACCTTCTGCCCCAAGTCGCAGCGCAGAGGCGCGACCGATTCCGCTTGCCCCGCCGGTGAGAATCACCCGACGGCCCTTCAATCCATTCATTGCTTGTCTCCTTAAAAGAGCCATTCTAGCGTGGGCTGAAAGCCAGTCTAACATACGTTAGATAGATTACAGCACTGTGTGTGATAATCAGTTCCGTTGTCCGAAGCGGCAACCGGGGCAGACGCTGTTCCGACCGGTGGAATCAGGCGGCCGCTTGGGGGAATGAAGAATATGGCTACAAGAAAAAGGCTCGTGGACGATAGCAATGCAGCGGNNGCCGTCGCAAGTAAGCCGAAGGCAACGCCGAAGCCGGCTTCGGGCGCTGCCAGCCAAGCGGTGCGCAAGCACGCCAAGGGATCCGATTCCGCAGGCCGGACATCTCCGACGCCGCCGGCAAGTAAGGCATTGGCGCCGGCCACGGCCCCGGCCCGGATGTCCACCCGCTCAATCATCCTCCACCATGCAGCCAGACTGCTGCGCGAGAACGGCTATGCGGCCGTGTCTCTGCGCCAGATCGCCGCCGAGGCCAACATCAAGGCGGGCAGCATCTACTACCACTTCGACTCGAAGGAGGATATCCTTCACCATGTGCTCGAGGAGGGACTGCGCGTTATCGTGCAGGAGGTTAACAAGGCGGTCGCCGATTTGCCTCCGGGGACGCCATTTCGCGAACGCCTGAAGGCCGTCATCAAGAGCCACCTGTACGGCCTGCTGCAGGTGGGGGACTTCTCGTCAGCCAACATCCGTATCTACGGCCAGGTGCCGCCGGAGGTACGGAAGCGCCACTACGTCACGCGTCGCGCCTTTGCCGACTGGTGGGACGAGTTCCTGGCGCAGGCCGTAGCGGAAGGCGCTTTGCGCGCGGACCTCAACCTGAGCATCGTGCGCGTATTCATCGTGGGTGCGCTGAACTGGACCGTCGAGTGGTACGACCCTGCGCGCGGTTCGTTCGATACACTGGCCGAAAATCTGTACATCATCATATCGGACGGCCTCGTCTCTGACTGACTCCGCGGCCGGAAAGTCAGATCACGCCCTTCTCCGACAGCGCGTCGATCTCGGCTGCGGTCTTTCCAAGAACGTTCGCCAGCACCTGTTGCGTGTGCTGCCCCAGCCGCGGCGGAGCGGCGTGATACTCGATAGGCGTATCCGAGAACCTGATCGGGTTGGCTACCGCAGCGGTGCTGCCGCCGGCGCCGTCCGGAATTTCCACGCGCATGCCGCGATGCACGATCTGCGGATGCTCGAAAACTTGCTTGTAATTGTTGATGCGGCCATTTGGCACGTCATGCGCATTAAGCCTGTCCAGCCAGTACGCCGACGGTTGCGTCAACATGGTGCGCTCCATCTCCGGAATCAGTTCGAGCCGATACGTGATGCGTCCCGGCGCCGTCGCATAGCGGGCATCCGCTCCGAGGTCGGGGCGTTCAATGGCCACGCAGAAGCGCTGCCACTGTCCATCATTGCCCGCCGCGACGATGATGTACCCGTCCGCAGTGCGGAAGACTTGGTACGGCACCATCACCGCATGCGCATTGCCGTAGCGACGCGGCACGCTGCCAGTTAGCAAGTGAGTGGCAGCGTGGTTCGCCCCCATGGCCGTGATGCAATCAAGCAATGCAATGTCGATATACTGGCCGCGGCCCGACTCGTGGCGATGATTCAGGGCCGCGAGGATTGCGATGCTCGCGTACATGCCCGTCATCAGATCAGTGACCGCGACGCCGACTTTCTGCGGTCCGCCCCCCGGCTTGTCGTCGCTCTCGCCAGTAACGCTCATCAGGCCGCCCTCCCCCTGGAATACGAAGTCGTATCCCGGTCGATCGGCGTAAGGGCCGCTCTGGCCGTAACCGGTGATGGAACAGTAGACCAGACGGGGATTGAGCTCCTGCAGCGACGCGAAGTCCAAGCCATGGCGCGCGAGGTCGCCGACCTTGTAGTTCTCCACCAGTACATCGGCGCGCAGGGCGAGCTCGCGCACGAGGGCACGGCCCTCCACGGTGGAAATGTCGATCGAGATTGACTTCTTGTTCCGGTTGGCTGCCGTGTAATACGTCGAGTCGGCGCGCTCGCCTTCGGCGGCGGGCAGCCACGGCGGTCCCCAGTGGCGAGTGTCGTCGCCCGCATGCGGACGTTCCACCTTGATGACGTCGG
>PKWQ01000134.1 GCA_003133265.1 Acetobacteraceae bacterium | reverse complement strand
GCAGGCCGCCGCCGACGGCGATCTTCTCCATGTAGATGTCGGGGGCGTGCAGGAAGCCGCCGCGCTCGGCCAGCGCGACGGTGGCGATGGCGTTGGGTCCGCCCTTGGCGGTCAGCGTGGTGCCTTCCAGCGGGTCGACGGCAATATCCATGGGATGGCCGCCGCGACCGACCTTCTCGCCGATGAACAGCATCGGCGCCTCGTCCATCTCGCCCTCGCNNATCGACCGTGTCGAAGGCCTTGCGCATGGCTTCCACGGCGGCACCGTCGGCTTCGTTCTTCTTGCCAAGCCCGATCCAGCGCGAAGCGGCGAGCGCCGCGGCCTCGGTGACGCGCACCAGTTCCAGGGCCAGGTTGCGGTCGGTGACCTCGCCGGGTTTGGCGGGGGCGGTGGTGTCCATGGGTTTCCTCCGGGACGAATTGTCAGCTACGGCGCACCTTAGCCGATTCCCATCGCATTGTCCGGTGTCGGCATAACAAGCCGGGGACGCATGGCGCGACGTTGACAGCACCAGCCGCCGGGCCGGTAATCGGGGAAAATCATATCGGGGGGTATCGCGTGGACCAACTCAGCAAACCGGACCCGGTCGCGCGGGCACGCGACCTCGGCGCCGCGATCGAAGCGGCGGCGGAGGTCCTCGAACGGACCCAGCGCATCCCGGCCCCGCTGCTGGACGCGCTGCATGAGGCGCGGCTGTTGCGGATGCTGCTGCCACGCGCGGTGGGCGGCGATGAGGTGGAACCCTGGGTCTATCTGCGCGCCGTCGAGGAAGTCGGCCGCCACGATGCCTCCATCGGCTGGAACGTGTTCGTGGCCAACAGCTCCGCACTGATCGCGCCGTTTCTGGCGCGGGACGTGGCGCGGACGATCTATGTCGACCCGCGCACAATCATCGCCTGGGGACCACCGAACGAGCACACGGCGAGCGCCGTGCCCGGCGGATACCGGGTCAGCGGACGCTGGAACTTCGCCAGCGGATGCCGGGCAGCGAACTGGATGGGCATGCATTGCCAAGTGAGCGAGCCGGACGGATCGCCGCGGCTGAACCCGGCCGGCCGGCCGACAGTGCGCACGCTGCTGTTCCCGGCGGAGCAGGCGACATTGTACGACACCTGGAACGTGATCGGTCTGCGCGGCACCGCGAGCGATTCCTATTCGGTGAGCGACCTGTTCGTGCCAGAGGCGTTCAGCACCACGCGCGAGGACCCGACGCTGCGACGCGATCCAGGGCGGCTCTATGCGTTCACCATGCAGGGTCTGTATGCGGTCGGCGTCGCCGGCGTCGGGCTCGGTGTGGCACGCGCGATGCTGGAGGCGTTCATGGACCTCGCGGCCCGCAAGGTTCCGCGCGGGTTGAAGCGGCTGGCGGACAATGCGGTGGTGCAGTCGGACGTGGCGCGGATGGAGGCGAAGCTGGGTTCGGCGCGCGCCTATCTGGCGCAGACGCTGTCAGACATCTGGGCGGGCGTGGAGGGAACCGAGATCATCGACATCCCGGCCCGCGCCCGGGTGCGACTGGCCTGCGCCAACGCGATCCAGGCGGCGACCGAGGTGGCTGATTACGCCTACAAGGCCGCCGGGACCGACGCGATCTTCCTGGGCACCGCGTTTGAGCGCCGGTTTCGCGACATGCACACCCTGACCCAGCAGATCCAGGCCCGAACTGCGCATTTCGAGGCGGTGGGCCAAGTGCTGCTGGGGCTCGATGTGGAGGTGTTCTATTAAAGCGGCCCGACCGTCAGACCGTCTCGATGCGGATCAGTGTCGGCGCCTCCAGCACCGCGCCCAGCGCGGCGATGCGCTCCAGTGCCGCGCGCATCGCGGATTCCCTGGTCTCGTGCGTCACCAGCACCACCGGCACCGCCTCGCCGGGGCTGCGGCCGCGTTGCAGCATCGATTCCAGCGACACGCCGAGATCGCGCAGCACCGCCGTCACGTCGGCGATCACGCCGGGACGGTCGACCACCATCAGGCGCAGGTAATACGGCCCGACATGGGCGGCCATCGGCACCGATGGGGCATTGGACAGCGCGCCGGACGCGGCACCCCAGACCGGGGTGTTGCGGCCACGGGCGACGTCGATCAGGTCGGCCACCACGGCGGAGGCGGTCGGGCCGGCGCCGGCGCCCCTGCCCTCCAGCATCACGCGGCCGACGAAATCGCCCTCGGCCACCACGGCGTTGAACACGCCGTCGACATGCGCGATCGGCGAGGATTGCGCCACCATGCAAGGATGCACCCGCGCGGAGATGCCGGCCTCGGTCTGATGCGCGATGCCGAGCAGCTTGATGCGGTAGCCGAGTTCGTTCGCAAACGCGATGTCGAGCGCGGAGATGGCGCGAATGCCCTCGACATGCACCGCGTCGAACGCCACCGGCCGGCCGAAGGCGATTGCCGCGAGGATCGCCAGCTTGTGCGCGGCGTCGATGCCGTCAATGTCGAAGGACGGGTCGGCTTCGGCGTAGCCGAGCTTCTGGGCGTCGGCCAGCACCTCGGAGAACTCGCGCCCCCGGTCGCGCATCGTCGTCAGGATATAGTTGCAGGTCCCGTTCAGGATGCCGGCGACGCGGGAGATATGGTTGNNGGGATGCCACCGGCCACCGCCGCCTCGAAGGCCAGCGGCACGCCGGCCGCCTCGGCACGCGCGGCGAGGTCGCCGCCATGCACCGCGATCAGCGCCTTGTTGGCGGTCACCACGGGCTTGCCGGCGGCGATGGCGGCATGCACCAGCGCGCGCGCCGGGCCGTCGGACCCGCCGATCAGCTCCACCACCACATCGACCGTGGGATCGGCGGCGAGCGCCACCGGATCGTCGTACCAGCGCAGGCCCGAGAGCGGCACGCCGCGATCGCGCGTGCGGTCGCGGGCGGAAACCGCGGTCACCGCCACCGGACGGCCAGCGCGGGCGGCAACGATGTCGGCATTGTCGCGCAGCAGCTTCAGCACCCCGCCGCCGACCGTACCCAGGCCAGCGACGCCGACGGACAACGGGCGGGTCATGCCGGCACCTTGGGGCCGTGCGCGGCGGAAGCCGGATCGGCCTCGTTGGAGCCGGCTTGCAGGAACCCCCGGATATTGCGCACGGCCTGGCGCAGCCGGTGCGTGTTCTCGACGAAGGCGATGCGCACGAACCCGTCGCCCTGCTCCCCGAAGCCGAGGCCGGGCGCCACCGCGACCTTGGCGCGGGCCAGCAGCAGCTTGCTGAACTCGACGCTGCCGAGATGGGCATAGGCCGGCGGCACCGGCGCCCAGGCGAACATCGAGCCTTCCGGGTTCGGGATGTCCCAGCCGGCCGCGGCAAGGCCAGGGATCAGCACGTCGCGCCGCTCCTTATAGAGGGTGCGTACCTCGGCCACGCAGTCCTGCGGGCCGGTCAGCGCGGTGACGGCCGCGACCTGGATCGGGGTGAAGGCGCCATAGTCCAGATAGGACTTCATCCGCGTCAATGCGTTGATCAGTCGCGGATTGCCGGCGGCGAAGCCCATGCGCCAGCCGGGCATGGAATAGGTCTTCGACAGCGAGGTGAACTCCACCGCGATGTCCTTCGCGCCGGGCACCTGCAGGATCGAGGGCGGCACCTTGTCGCCGAAATAGATCTCGGCGTAGGCGAGGTCGGACAGTATCCAGACCTCGTGCTGGCGGCAGAAGCGGACGATCTCCTTGTAGAAATCCAGATCGGCCAGATACGCGGTTGGATTCGACGGGAAGTTCACGATCAGCGCGGTCGGCTTGGGCACCGAGTGGCGCACCGCGCGATCCAGCGCCCGCAGCATGTCCTCGTCCGGCGTGGCGGGCACGCTGCGTACCGAGGCGCCGGCGATGATGAAGCCGAACTGATGGATCGGGTAGGACGGGTTGGGCACCAGGATGGTGTCGCCCGGGCTGGTGATCGCCGAGGCCAGATTGGCCAGCCCTTCCTTGGAGCCGAGGGTGGCGATCACCTCGGTCTCCGGGTCCAGCCCGACATCGAAGCGGCGCTGATAGTAGGTCGCCAGCGCCCGGCGCAGGCCGGGAATGCCCTTGCTGACGGAGTAGCGATGGGTGCGCGGGTCCTGCACCGCCTCGATCAGCTTGGCGACGATGTGCGGCGGCGTGGGGCTGTCCGGATTGCCCATGCCGAGATCGATGATGTCCGCCCCCGCATTGCGGGCGCGCGCCTTGGCCTTGTTCACCTCTTCGAACACATAGGGCGGCAAACGGCGGATGCGGTAGAATTCTTCCATCGGCTCAGACCTTCAAGTCTCGTTCGTTCTGCCGGCGCATCGGGCTCATGCGCTAGTGTCCCGATTCCGAAGTTCGCAAAACTTTGCGGCACGCATCGATGCGAACTTCGGAATCATAGGGACACTAGCAACTTTATGATTCTAGTGTGGTTTTTAGGATTTGAAGTTCCTATTCGGACTCGCGTTTACACCGGTAGGAACTTCAAATCCACCACACTATCTGCCTTCTCCAGCCCGGCAGGCATTAATCCCGGCTGGCTTTTATCACGGGTTGGTCTTAGTGCCAGTGTTCTTGGCGTCGTTCTTGGCG
>PKWQ01000443.1 GCA_003133265.1 Acetobacteraceae bacterium | reverse complement strand
GCAACTTGCTTTGACACTGCCCTCCAGCCCCCGCTCCAACCGTCTCACGTAGGTTCGATCGATGCGCGCGTCCACGGCCAGCGCCTCCTACGAGACAAGCCGCATGACCCTGAGCCGCCGGATGTTCCGTGCCACGATATAGCGTCTACCAGCCATCGATACAGGGTCGCTTCTTGCCCTCACGCCGCGCCGGTGCCGGCATGGAACGCAAGCCGGCCACCAGCCACCTGCGGGTTTCGGCGGGGTCGATCACGTCATCGACTTCGAATAAAGCGCCAGCGTTCAGTGCCTTGCCGTGTTCGTAGAGTTCCGCAACCATCCGTTCATAGGCTGCCAGCCTTTCTCCAGGATCTGCGATCGCGGCGAGTTCCTTGCGGCGTCCCAGTTTGACTTGACCCTCCAGCCCCATGCCGCCGAACTCCCCGGTGGGCCAGGCGATGGAGAACACGCCGACCCGCATGCCGCCGCCGGTCATCGCGAGCTTGCCCAGTCCGTAGGATTTGCGGATCATTACGAAGAAGGTCGGCACCGTCAGATTCGCGCCAATCAGGTAGGTACGGCAGCAATGACGCACCAGCGCGGTTTTCTCCGCTTCCGGCCCCACCATATTGCCGGGATTGTCGTTCAACGACAGCAGCGGAATGTCGTGCGCGTCGCAAAGCTGCATGAACCGGGCCGCCTTGTCGGCGGCATCGCTGTCGATCGCGCCACCGAGATGCATCGGGTTGTTCGCTATAACGCCGAGCGGACGGCCCTCGACACGGATAAGTGCGGTGACCATGCCGGCGCCGAAGCCGCGGCGTAGTTCCAGCACCGAGTCGGCGTCGGCCAGGGTCTCGATCAACGCGCGCATGTCGTAACCGCGCAGCCGGTTCTCCGGCACTACATGGCGTAGCTTGCGCTGGTCGTCGCAGGTCCAGCCGGTGGTGCGGCCCTGGAAATAGGACAGGTATTTCTGCGCGACGCGCACCGCTTCCGCCTCGTCGGCCACTGCGATGTCGACCACGCCGTTGGCCACCTGCACGCTCATCGGGCCGACCTCCTCCGGGCGGTAGACGCCGAGGCCGCCACCTTCGATCATCGCCGGGCCCGCCATACCGATGGTTGCGTCCTCGGTGGCGATGATCACGTCGCAACATCCAAGCAGCACGGCGTTGCCGGCAAAGCACCGGCCGGATGCGATGCCGACCAGCGGCACTAGACCGCTAAGTGCTGGCAGACGGTAGAACGTATCGCTGTGCGAGCTGACATTATCGGTGTCGCTACCGCGCCCGCCGCCGCCTTCGGTGAAGATCACCACCGGGAGGCGCCACTTTTCGGCGATCTCGAACATCCGGTCCTGCTTGTGGTGGCCCATATGCCCCTGCGTGCCGGCCATCACCGTGTAGTCGTAGGAAACCACGATGGCGCGGCTCTCCTGCTCTGGGAATTTCTCGCCGTTGATCGTTGCCAGGCCCATGATAAGGCCGTCGGCAGGCGATTCCTCGATCAATTCCTCCAGGCTGCGGATGCGCCGGCGCGCCGCAAGCACCAAAGGGCCGTATTCGACGAAACTGTCGGCGTCGCAGAGATCGGCGATGTTTTCGCGCGCGGTACGCTGGCCGGTCTGTCGGCGGCGGGCAACCGCTTTCGGGCGGGCGGCATCCAGCGCCCGGGCACGCCGGTCCAACACCTCCCTCAGATCAGGGCGGATAAAATCCAGATCGATTGCGGCTTTCTGTTCGGCGATGCCGCCGGTATCCTCGCGCGGTTCGATGAAAGCCAGCGGATGCGCCTGGAATACGGCGTCGCCCTGGGCCACGGTGACACTTCGCACAATTCCGCCGACCGGGGCGAGGATGGCGTGCTGCATTTTCATCGCCTCCATCACCAGCAATTCCTGGCCTGCGCGTACCACGTCGCCCTCGCGCACGGTCAGCGCGATAATGGTTCCTTGCATCGGCGCGGGCAGCGGGACGGTGCCCTCCGGTCCGATGAGGTCCGCAATAGGTCCGCTCGCATCCAATCCGCTGGGTGGCGCCGCGGCAGCGGTCTTGCCGTAATGCACGACGGCGAGTGGATCGCTGGCGTCCACCTTGACGCCGGGCATACGCGGCGCCGAAGCCACGGCTGCGTCAAAATAGCGCTGTGCCTCTTCCTGCCCCTGGTCCGGCGACTGCGCGGCCAGCAGCGCATCGATATGCTGCTCGACAAAGCGGGTATGCGCCGAACCAGCCTGCATATCGGGATGACGCAGGATAGCCCGGAGAAAGGGAATATTGGCGGGCACACCGGCAATACGAAATTCAGCCAGAGCCCGCTGGGTTTTCGCCGCGACGTCTTGCAGTCTACCGGACGCGGCATGCACGATTACCTTGGCCAGCAGCGAGTCGAAGCGCGGATTGGTATGATACCCGGCATAACCATAGGCATCGATCCGAACCCTGGGGCCGGCTGGTGGTTCGAACACGCTCAGAATTCCGCCGGACGGACGCGCGGTTGCGTCCGCGGCCATGGTTTCCAGGTTGACCCGCACCTGCATGGCGATTCCGCGCGGGAGGGGAATATCCTGCTGGCGCAATCGCAGATCCGCCAGGGTGGCACCCTGCGCCAGCTCGATCTGTGTGCGCACCAAGTCGATCCCCGTCACCTCCTCGGTAACCGTGTGTTCAACTTGCAGGCGGGTATTCGCCTCGATGAACGCAATGGTCGCGTCATCGCTGTCGTCGGTTGCGTCGATCAGGAATTCGAACGTGCCGACATTGCTGTACTGTGCCGCGGCAGCCATGCGGATAGCGGCGTCCAGCAGCCGATCGCGAATCGCCGGACGCAGTCTCGGTGCCGGGGCGATCTCGATCAGCTTCTGCCGCTGACGTTGCACGCTGCAGTCGCGTTCCCACAAATGCGCTACTGCGCCGGTACCGTCGCCAACGATCTGCACCTCGATATGCCGCGCAGCGGGAAACATCTGCTCGACATACAGCGCCCCGTTGCCAAAGGCCTGCCGGGCTTCCGACGCACAACGTCCGAAGGCCGTTTCCAGCTCATCCGGATGGATGACCGGACGCATGCCGCGCCCGCCACCACCGGCCACTGCCTTGACCATGATGGCGGCCTCGGGAGCCAGCGTGGCGAAAAAAGCGCGAGCCTGCTCCAGCGTCGTTGCGCCGGAGGTCCCCGCCATCAGCGGCACTCCGCAGTTCTCAGCGAACACCCGTGCGGCGGCCTTGTCGCCGAACAGGTCGATTATGTCCGGCTGTGGTCCGACAAACACGATGCCAGCCCGCGCGCAACAACGCGCAAAGTCGGCATTTTCGCTGAGGAAACCATATCCGGGATGGACCGCATCGCAACCCGCCGCCTTGGCGGCGGCGACGATCTGCTCAGCGTCCAGATAGGCGGCGACCCCCGTGCCCTCTAGGGCATGGATTTCATCTGTGCGGCGAGTGTGCAATGCCTGCTGATCGTCCTGTGAATGGATGGAGACCGTGACGATCCCCATATCAGCGGCGGTTCGCGCAACGCGAATAGCAATTTCGCCGCGGTTTGCGATCAACAGCTTACCGATCTTCATCGACGCCCCTCTTGTTTGGCTCCTTCCATTGGAGCTGCTGGCACAAATCGGTGTAACCCGGCTTGCTGTACGTGGTCTGCTAACCCGCCACCATCGCGGTTCCAATCACCCCGGCGGCTTCCAGCCGGGCCAGTTCCGCTGCGTCCATGCCGGCCAGTTCTCCCAGTACTTCGGCATTGAACTGTCCCAGGGTCGGCGACGGCCAGCGCACCGGATAGGGTGCTTCTCCCTGCCGCCACCCCGCTGAAGGCTGCGGATGGAGCCCGATATAGGCGCGGGCCACCATCCGATAGAACCCACGCGCCGCCAAATGCGGATCCTCCAGCAACTCGAATGGGCCGCGGACGGTTCCTGCCGCCACGCCAGCGGTTTGCAGCTCCGCCATCGCCGTGTCGGGGTCCAGGGTCGCGGTCCACTCACCAATCGCTGCCTCGATCTCTCCGATCCGCTCCCGCCTGCCCGCCGCCTGCGTCAGTTCCGGGTTCTCCGCGAGGTCCGGCCGGCCAATCCGTCGGCAAAGCCGGAGCCACATCGCGTCGTCGGTTACCGTCAGCATCACCCATTCATCCTCTCCCGCGCAGCGGAACGCGCCTTGCGGAACGAAATGCGGATGTCGGTTGCCGTCCCGCGCTGGGACCACCACCCCGGCCGAGCGCGCCATCATCCAAGGCGCCGTCATCACCAGCATGCATTCCACCTGAGACAGGTCGATGTGCTGGCCCTGCCCGGTCCGTTGGCGATGAAACAAGGCCGCCAGCACCGCCGCCAGCGCGTTATATCCGCCGATCGCATCCCCGAAGGCCGAATTGCCCATCATCGGTGGATCGTCCGCCCGTCCCACCAGCAGCGGTAGACCCGAGCCCTGCTTCAGCGTGGACCCATAGGCGCGGCACTCCTTCCACGCGCCGGTCGCCCCGAAGGCGGACATCGAAACCATCACCAGCGACGGATTGACGTCCCGCAGTCGCGGGTAATCGAGCCCGAGCTTCGGCAGTACGCCGGTGGAGTAGTTCTCCACCACCGCATCCGCCTTCGTCACCAGCGTCTTCAGGATGCGCACGCCGTCAGCCGAGGTCAGGTCCAGGCTGATCCCCCGCTTGTTGCGGTTCAGCGCGTTGAACCGACCGGTCTTCTCGTACACCAGCTGTTCCAGCGCCGCCGGGCGCGTATCGGTGCCGCGCCACCAGTCTGGATACCGGCACGCCTCCACCTTCACCACATCCGCGCCCAGGTCGGCCAGATGCCGGGTGCATAGCGGCCCCGCCCAGCCCATCGACAGATCGACGATCCGCATACCCCGCAACGGCAACTCGGCCGGCGCCGCTCCCGGCAGCGGCACCGGCATCCGCATCCCGGAAAACGCCGCACGGCCCGCGCCCAACACGGGCACCTCTCCACCCCGCCGAGGCGGAGACGCGGTCAGGTGCATCGGCGGCCCCGGCGCCTCCACTACGCTTTCGCCCAGCCGCACTGGAACGATCGCCGCACGATCGCGAAACACCTCATTGTGCAGCGCCGCGTCCAGGTCCGGCACCTCCACCAGCGGAAGCCGGAGCTCCAGCGCCAGCCGGAACCATTCCCGCGCCGGGCGCTCGAGCAGCCTCGGCGTGATCCGTCCCTCGATCTCCTCGGCCCGCGGCAGCCGCTCGATGCTGGTCACCAGCCCGGGATCGTCGGCCAAGTCGTCCAGCCCGAGCATCCGGCAGAAGCTGCGCCATTGCGCCGGCGTCACCAGTGTCACCCCCAGCCAGCCATCGGCCGTCGGATAAATGCCGACCGGGAAAGTTGGCGGAAACCGGTTGATTCCCTCGCGCCGATAGCCAGCGCCGCGTGCCCAGGATTCCGAGGCCGGTAGGTCGACCAGCGCGATGCAGGCCTCCTGCACGCTCACGTCCAGTACGCTCCCGTGCCCATTCGCGCCACGCGCATGCAAAGCCGCCAGCACGGCGGAGAACCCCGCCAGGCCGCCGATGATGCCGGCGTGATAGTCCGGCGCATTGAGCGGTGGCCCTTCCCTCGGGCCCACCAGCTTGATCATTCCCGCCAGCGCCCGGCACACCGCGTCGCTGCCGGCGAAGTCGCGGTACGGCCCGCTTCGCCCGAACCAGCTCACCGCAGCATAGACCCGCGCTCCCTCCGCCGCCTCGGCCTCTGCCAGTAATTCGCCCCAGCCGCGCGCCGCGCCCGCCGAATCGATGCAGACATCCGCCTCGGCGATCAGTCCGGCCAGCCGCGCCCTGTCCTCTGCCCGTGCGGGATCGAGCACCAGGCTCGACTTGCCGAAATTCAGGTAGGCGAACCACGCGCCGTCCGCGCCGCCATCCCCGCGCCCGATCAGCGGCGGCTGGCCGCGTGCCGGATCACCCCCCGGCGGCTCGATGCGGATCACTTGCGCGCCGAAATCCGCCAGCAGGCGGGCGCAATATGAACCGGCGGGCAGTTCTCCCACCTCCACCACGCGCAAGGATGTCAAAGGCATGTGGACCTCGCTTGTTTCGTTTCCCCTGAACAGACGATGTCCCTGGCGCGTGCCGGACGCAACCCGACTTCACGCGGGTGCCGCGGACCTGATGACGCGCCGGTGCCGATGCACTAGCATCCCCGCCAAGGATATAACGGGAGGGGTGCCATGCAATCCGGTTCCATGACGCGGCGGCATGCTTTGGTGCTGCTGGCCGCCGCTGGATTGACGCCGTCTGGATCGGCGGATGCGCAGGCGCCGCATCCTCGTGGCGGCATCCTGCGTGTCTCCGCGCCGTACAATCCCTCAACTCTGGACCCCGCCACCGGAGGGTCAGGGAATGACCACGTCTTTCTCTACACGCTGTACGATACCCTGGTGGAATGGGAATACGCCACGCTCGAGCCGCGTCCGGGGCTGGCCACTTCCTGGTCGTACCCCGACCCGAAAACTCTGGTGCTGGAATTGCGCCCCGGCGTGGTTTTCCACGACGCCACACCCTGTGACGCGGAAGCGGTGAGGTTCAACCTGGAACGCCACCGTACGGACCCTCGCTCCAACACCAGGCCCGATCTGGCAACGGTGGCCTCGGTCGAGGTCACTGGCCCTTTGCAGGTGACGTTGCACCTGTCGCAGCCCGATACGGCGTTGCCGCTCATCCTGTCGGACCGCGCCGGCATGATGGTCTCTCCCACGGCGGTTCGCGCCCTTGGGAAAGATTTCGACCGCAAGCCGGTCGGAACCGGGCCGTGGAAATTCGCCGGCTGGGCGGATAATGAAAAAGTGTCGGTCGTGCGCAATGAGCGCTACTGGAAGGCGGGCCTGCCTTATCTGGATGGCGTCGAGATCGCGATCATCAACGAAGTCAATACGGGGCTGCGTTCTGTCATCGCCGGGCAAAACGATTTCGTCTTCTTCCTGTCGCCGCAGCAGAAGCCGGTGATCGACCGGGCGAAGAACCTGGTCGCGGTGACCGGCCCGACGTTGTACTGCATCCAGCTCTACCTGAACTATGGCCGCAAGCCGCTGAACGATGTGCGGGTGCGCCAGGCGCTGAACTATGCGATCGACCGGCCGGAGTTCAATCAGGCTACCGCCAATAATCTGGCCGAATCCGCCATGCTCACCCTGCCGGAGCAGCATTGGGCGTTCGACCGCAGCATGGCGAATGCCTATCCTCACGATCCGGACAGGGCCAGGAAGCTTCTGGCCGAGGCGGGCTATCCGGATGGCTTCGATCTCGATCTGCTCGGGGGTTCGGATCAGCGGATGGTGCAGCGCGAGGAGGTCCTGATCGAACAGTTCAGCAAGGCCGGCATCCGCGCCCACTTCACCAACGGCATCGTGCCGAATACCACGACGCAGTTCTTCATCGAAAAACAGCATGACGCCTATCTCAGTGCCTGGACCGGGCGGCCGGACCCAAGCCTGACCTATCAGCTGATGTTCGGAAAAGACTCGTTCTACAACTCCGGGCGTGCCGATCCGGTGCCGGGTCTGGCGGAGGCACTGCTGGCAACCCGCGAGAGTGCGGACATCCCCGCGCGCAAGGCCGCATTCGCCAGACTGCAGCGGCTGGTCACCGAGAATGCCCTTGTGGTGCCATTGCTGTTCCAGCTCGAGATGGACGCGCACACCACGAAGGTGAAAGGTTACCAGCCGAACCTGCTCGGCAAGCCAAAATTCGAGAACGTCTATTTGGTGGCCTGAGAAACTTGGCCAATGCAAGGCAGCCGGGGATGAGTGCGGAGCCACTGCTCGCGGTCAGCGGCCTCGGGGTCTTTTTCGGTTCCGGTGCGAACCAGGTTCAGGCAACCCGGGACATCGGCTTCTCCATCCAGCCCGGCGAACGCGTCGGTATCGTGGGTGAGAGCGGCTGCGGCAAGACCGTGACAGGCCTCTCCCTGCTCGGTCTTCTGCCGCCGTTAACCAGCCATGTCGTCGGTAGCGCGATGTTCGAGGGGCAGAACCTGATAGGACTGGCAAACGACAAGCTGCGCCACATACGCGGCCGACGGATCAGCATGATCTTTCAGGAGCCGAT
>PKWQ01000016.1 GCA_003133265.1 Acetobacteraceae bacterium | reverse complement strand
CAGCGGCCCGGGAGCAACGGAACGCTTGTGGGTGGTTTTCGCGCGTATCCTCAACCGACCTCGACTCCCGAGTTTGGCCCCGAGCAGCACGACTAGCTCCTCCGACCTGGCGTGCTTTCGACCATCGCCCGCATTCGGTCTACCGCCGCGTCCGGAGCCGTGAGCACCGGCACGTCCACGACATTGCGGACAGCCGCCGCCGCGCGCGATGTCGAGAAATGGGCCAGCATGATTGAATCGTAACCCGCAAGCTCCGGTGCGCACGCCGCGATAAGCCGGTTATGCGCCTCCACGTCACCTTTGCGGAGCAGGTCAATCGCGTCGTCGACCACGATGGTGGTCAGCGTGGCCGGACGGGCGCAGCGCGCGACGAACTCATTGAACTCGTCAGTCATCGTGCCGACCGCCGGCTTGAAGGTTGCAATCATTCCAATGCGCTGCCCCTGCTCAATCGCGGCCTGAAACATGGCCTCGTTCGGCTTGAGCACAGGGATCGGCAGCACCTCAATCAGCCGGTCGATGGCCGGGCCAAAGGCGGAACAGGTCACCAGAATGCCATCCGCGCCCATATGGTGGCCGTAACGACCGAAGGATACGAAACGCTCGATCATGGCTTCCGAGAGATCAGGCTCGCGCGCACGATCGATCGAGAGTCCGTCATCCAGCAGGTTGACGATCTCGGCCTCCGGCCAGCGCTCCGCAAAGGCGGTTTGGATCGGCTGCATTGCCACCGGGGTGGCGTGGAGAAGTACTATTCGGCAAGTCATGCTCAGCCTCGATCATCTCGGACGTTGCGATTGCGCGCCAGACCATGCGGACGAGGCCCGATGCGGATACACCCATCATACGCCCGGGAGCAGTTTTTGAAAGCGCCTCCAAAAACGAATTCGGACTGCCGGTTCATGGCCCGTCACCAAGCCAGGCATCAGGGGCGCCGTGCAGCCGCGGACGATCAGTGCGGCGCCAAGCGAGCCGGTCACCGGCCTGGACAAATTATCAGGCTCACTGATGGCACGGAATGCATTGGTCGGAATTAGCTGAAATCCGGGACTGATGAAATCTGTTGACGACAAGGCGGCGGCATGCTCTTGAAGCCGCCTTCAAGCGTCCGGAGCGTCGCGCCGAAATCAATCTCGCCCTTATGAGTGCCGAGGCGGACGGAGCGTCGGCCCATCCTATAAGTAGGGGAGAGTGCCGGTTGCCGCGACATGGCGCTGGCAGGATTGAACCGCCTTTCGGAGCTCTCTCCAGACTACGTAGCGCGGGCGACCCGGCCGGTCTGACCGCGTCACATATCCTGATCTAATGAACGGAAATAATGATGACAAGCGAAACAAAGACGTGGTCGCTGACCCTCATGTCCGCGCTCGCGGTGCGGGGAGCATTCGAGAACGGTATTCTTCCGGCTTTCCAAGCCGAAACGGGAATACAGGTGGTGCCAGAGTGGACGCCCACTACGGTCATCATGTCGAAGATCGCGGCTGGTGAGCGCGCCGATGTTGTCGTGGTGATCGTGGACTCGATGGATCGCTTGGTCGAGCAGGGTAAAGTCGATCCCGCGAGTCGTGTCGAATTGGCGCATTCCCGCCTAGGGCTGGCCGTTCCGCCTGGGGCGGCCCACCCGGACATCAGTACGGTGGAGGCATTCACGAAGGCTCTGCTTGGAGCGCGTTCTGTTGCCTACTCCAAGGGCGGTGCGAGCGGCATCTACTTCCAGAAACTGATTGAGACGCTTGGGATCGCCGACGCAATCAACGCCAAAGCCACTGCTATTCCCGCGGGCTTCACGGCCGAGAAGCTGCTCACCGGCGAGGCCGACATGGCCGTCCAACAGGTTAGCGAACTGATGGTGGTTCCGACTGTCGAGATCATCGGCAAATTCCCCGAGGAGGTTCAGCAGGTCACTTCGTTTTCGGCCGCCATCATGCGGGGTATCTCGAACACGGCAGCCGCTGAACGTCTGATAGCAAGCCTGACTGGAGACCGGGCCGCCATTGCTTATCGCGCAAGCGGTGTAGACCCTATAATCGGCTAATGGTCCGCCATCGTTAGGACGCCGCTGGTGTAGAGATGCGCCTTGGATCCCCGCATCATGTCCGGGCATTCCGGCACGGGCGTGAGCGCCGTCTTGCCCTCGGACCAGGCGATCACGTTGACCACGGCTACTTGCGCCATGAGCGCACGCGTGTGATGCGCCGCCGTGCTGGCATGCGGCAGCAAGATTACCTGGTCCATCTGGAGCAGAGCTTCGGGTACGGCTGGCTCGTAGCGAACACATCCAAACCAGCGGCCAGGATCGTTTCATTTCGTAACGCTGTGATCAGCGCCGGCTCGTCCACAACGGAACCGCGTGCGATGTTGATCGTAAGCGAAGTGCTGCGGCCCTTCCCGTCCGAAGGCTTCGCGGATGGTTTGGGGATCCTGTGCGGTGAATAGTACCCGCAGGACCTCGCCCCGATACTCATAATGCTCGAGAATCTCCTGCCCGATCAGCTGACCCTCACGGTCACAATCGGTGGCAAGCCAAACACGCCTGGCCGTCCGCAGAGCATCGCGGATTGCCTTGAGCTTGGCTGCTTTGTTGCCTCCGCTCGCCGGGCGGGTGCCGTAAAGCCCGTCAGGACGGAGGAGAATGGGCGTCC
>PKWQ01000385.1 GCA_003133265.1 Acetobacteraceae bacterium | reverse complement strand
GCCGCGCCGAGCAGCAGGGCGCCGGCCAGCAGCAGGGCGCCCGGCAACGCACGCATCAGCCGGCCCCCGTGATCCCGGCAATCGCTGCCGCGTCGTAGCCCATCTCGCGCAGCACTTCCTCGGTGTGCTGGCCGAGCGCCGGCCAGAGGCGATGCACGTTCGGCGGGCTGGCGGAGAATTGCGCGGGGATCGCCATGACCGTAACCGGGCCTTCGACCGGGTGTTCCGCTTCGTGGAAAAAATCGGTCTCTTGCAGATAGGCGTTGTCGAGCAGATCGGCCAGGGTGTTGGCCGCACCGCAGGGAACATCGGCCGCTGTCAGGATGTCCAGCCACTCCGCGCTGCTGCGCAGCCGCATGCCCTCGGTCAGCGTTCCATACAGCGCATCGACGTTGATCGCCCGCGCCGCCATGGTGGCGAAGCGCGGGTCCTTGATCAGTTCCGGACGGTTCATCGCCTCGAAGATGCGTGCCCATTGCGTGTCGGAGACGGCGATCACCGAGATATAGCCGTCCTTGGTCTGGTACGGCCGGCGGTGCGGTGTCAGCATGCGCGGATAGCCGAGACCAAGCTCCGGCTGGCGGATCGTCGCGCCCCACAGATGCTCGATCAGCAGGAACGACAGCGCCGTTTCCATCATCGGCACATGCACTTCCTGGCCCTGCCCGGTGCGCTCGCGGTGGAACAGCGCCATGCCGATCATGGAAGCCAGCAGGGTGCCGCTGAGCTTGTCGACCACCACGGTGGGGAAGTAGCGCGGCGCGCCGTCGGGGCCGGCGTTCAACGAGGCGATGCCGCTGATGCCCTGGATCAGGTCGTCATAGGCCGGCTTGTCGCGCGCGGCGCTGTCCTTGCGAAAGCCCGAGGCGGAGGCGTGGATGATGCGCGGGTTGCGCGCCGCGATAGCGGCATAGTCCAGCCCGAGCCGCTTCGCCGCGCCGATGCGCATGTTGTGGACGAACACGTCCGCGCCATCGATCAGCCGCAGCAGTGCCTCGCGCGCCGCCGGCTGCTTCAGGTCCAGCACCATGCTGCGCTTGTTGCGGTTCAGCGTGGCGAAATAGGAGCCCATGCCCTCGGTGCGGCTCGGGCCGATATGGCGGGTGGCGTCGCCCTCCTGTGCCTCGATCTTGATCACGTCGGCGCCCATGTCGCCCAGCGTCTGGGTGGCGAACGGACCGAGGACGACCGTGGTGAGATCGACAACCCTGATCCCGGCCAGCGGGCCGGTCGGCTTTTCCGTCATTGTCTTACCTTTACGTCAGCAGCAGCACGGCCAGAGCGCCGGCGCCGATCGCCATGCAGTAATACGCGAACGGGTTCAGCGCCCAGCTGTCGTGCTGGCGGAAATAGCGCATCAGGAACGCGGTGCTGGCGTACGCCGTTATTCCCGCGACCACCGCGGCGATGGCGGAAAGCTCGAACACGCCGGCTGGGATTTCGGCGTGCAGCAGCTTGGGCACCTCCAGCACGGTTGCGCCCAGGATGATCGGGGTGGCGATCAGGAAGGAGAAATGCGCCGAGCCCTCATGGTCGACGCCGCGCAGCAGGCCGCCGACGATGGTGGCGCCGGAGCGGGAGATGCCGGGGATCAGCGCGGTACACTGCCAGCAGCCGATGATGACGGCGTCCAGCATGGTCAGGCTGGACAGCGGACGATGCCCGCGCCCGCGCAGCCGCTCACCGAACAGCAGCAGGCACCCATTCACCAGCAGAAAGCTGGCGGCGATGACGGGCGAGCCGAACAGGCCGCGAACAAACTTTTCCAGCAGGAAGCCGAGGATCACAGCCGGGATTGTGGCGATGACGATCAGCAGGAACACCCGCCGGTTTTCCTGCGTCTGGTGCGGCGAGGAGATGCCGAGCACGCCGATCGCCAGCGACCACCAGTCGCGCCAGAAATAGGTGAGCAGCGCGGTGGCGGTCCCCAGATGCAGCATCACCAGAAACGGCAGGAAGGCCGGCGCGCGCTGGTCGATGGACCAGTGCAACAGCGCCGGCAGCACCACGGCGTGGCCGAGCGAGCTGACCGGGAACAACTCCGTGGCACCCTGCAGGACCGCGATCAGGATGGCTTGCAGCGAGGTCATGCGTGTTTGTCCTCCAAGGCAGGTGCAACCGAATTACGCACGGGCGCGCGCTGGTGGGGTTCCTGGCCGAAGCGGGGCCGCTTGGCAACCCGGACCCGCCCGCCATGGTCGCGCGAGCTGGCGCATCCAGCCCGATCAGCCGATTTCGCCCAACCGGTAGAAGCGGGCCGCAGTGAGGCTGAACAGATCGGTTTTCTCCGCGACGGACGCGCCTGCGGAGATGCGCTTGAAGGCGTTCCACAGGACCGGATAGCTGCAACTGCCCTTGTCCACCGGAAAATTGCTCTCGTACATGCAGCGCCTGGTGCCGAACAGCTCGATGCACGTCTCGATATATGGCCGCCAGGCGCTGGCGAGGTCTTCGGACGAGGGCGGCTGGGCGCGTTCGTGGAAATCGAAGCCGAACAGCTTCATCCCGAGGCCGCCCAGCTTGACGGACACGTTCGGGCAGGAAGCGAGCCGCGCCATCGCCGCTTTCCAGTCGGCGAACACCGCATCGTGCTTGCCCGCGTAGGCGCCGACATGCGCCGCGCCGCCGACATGGTCCATCACGATGGCGGTGCCGGGGAAGGCGCGGGCGAGGTCGGTCAGGTCGTCGAGCTGCGGATGGAACAGCCAGGCGTCGAACGACAGGCCGAGCGGGCCGAGACGGGCAAAGCCCTCGCGGAAGGTCTTGTCCAGTAGCAGCCCCCGGGGCGGACGGCTGGAGGCGCTGCGGATCGTCTCGTCCGGGTCCCAGGCGGAGATGTGGCGCACGCCTTTGAACCGCCCGCCGCCGAGCGCGACATGCGCGCCCAGCACGATTTCCGCCCGCGCGCCGAGCGTCAGATCGGCGAACCCGACGATGCCCGCGCACAGCCGCGCGCTGCCATAGGCGCCGCTGGCGCTCATTGCCGCGACGCCGTTGACGAACTCGGTCTCGCCCAGCGGGCGCAATTCCGCCGGCCCGCCGGCGCGGTACATGGAACGGCAGTCGATGAACACGGTGGCGCGGACGTCGTGGCCGGCGGTGGCGTCGGCCAGCAGGTGGTCGAACATGTAAGGGTTGTCGGCGCGGGCCCACAGATGGTGGTGCGGATCGACGATCGGCAGCGCGGGTTCCAGGATCGGCTCGTGGCGCAGATCGAGCCAGGCCGGCTTGACGGGGACCTGGGTTGCGTTGGGCAGAACCGCCGTAGTGCTCATTGTGCGTTCCTCCGTTGCCGGCATGGCGTCGTCTTGTTGTGCCGGAGAGCTTCGCCGGGATGGGCGGATTTGTCGATTGCGTCCCGTCATGGTGTTGGTTACGGAATTGTGCCCGGCTCGATTAAGCGACAGGAAACGGAATGGCGGATCATCGGCACGATCACGATCACGACCACGATCATGGGCACGATCATGGGCACGGCCACGGGCATCGGCACGGGCCGGTCTCGCATGACCGCGCCTTCGCCGTCGGCACGGTTCTGAATGCCGGCTTCGTGGCGGCGGAGGTGGTGTTTGGGTTGCAGGCGCACTCCGTCGCGCTGCTGGCCGATGCCGCGCACAATCTGGGCGATGTGCTGGGGCTGCTGATGGCCTGGGCGGCGGCGGTGCTGACCCGGCTGCCGCCGAGCAGGCGGCGCACCTATGGCTGGGGGCGCAGCTCTATCCTGGCGTCACTGTTGAACGCGTCCGTGCTGCTGGTCGGCATCGGCGCGATCGGGGTGGAGGCGCTGCATCGCCTGCTGGCCCCGGAGCCGGTGACGCAGCGGACGGTGCTGCTGGTCGCCGGCGTCGGCATCCTGATCAATGGCGGCACGGCGCTGATGTTCATGCGCGGGCGCGAGCGCGATCTGAACATCCGCGCCACCTATCTGCACATGGTAACGGATGCCGTGGTGTCGCTGGGGGTGATGGTATCGGCGCTGCTGATCGGGCTGAGCGGATGGCTGTGGATCGATCCGCTGACCAGTCTGGCGATCGTTGCCGTCATCGCTGTCGGCACCTGGGGATTGCTGCGCGAATCCGTGGCGCTGGCGCTCGATGCGGTGCCGGGCGGTATCCGGCATGAGGACGTGTACGACTATCTTGCCGGCCTGCCGGGCGTGATCGAGGTGCATGACCTGCATATCTGGGGATTGAGCACCACGGAGTCGGCGCTGACCGTGCATTTGGTTTCCGCCGAAAATGCATGCCGCCCGCACGAGATTGCAGCGGAACTGCGATCGCGTTTCGGTATCGGACACGTCACCGTGCAGGTCGAGCATGGCGCGGAGGCCGAATGGTGCCGCCTCCGCCCCGACAACGTGGTTTGATCCGGACCCGGATAATCGCCTACCGTGCGCGCCAAGAAGGTTCGGGGGAGAAATGCAATGCGACCCATCAAGCATTTGGCGCGGGGCTTGCTGACGGCGATGTTGTTGCTGCCGCTGGCCGTCCAGGCGGCGGAAGTCCGCATCGGGGTGCGCACGGACACCGACTCCATCGATCCGCACTTCCACCATTACGCCCCCTCGGTCGCCACCGGGCGGCATGTGTTCGACGCGCTGATCCTGCAGGATGCCGGCATGGCGCTGCGGCCGGGCCTGGCGCTGTCCTGGAAGCCGATCGCCGAGGATCTGTGGGAGTTCAAGCTCCGCCCCGGCGTCACCTTCCATGACGGCACGCCGTTCACCGCCGACGATGTGATCTTCTCGATCCAGCGCGTCCCCAACGTGCCGAACAGCCCGTCTTCGTTCGCGATGTCGGTCAAGGCCATCCAGGAGGTCCGCGCGATCGATCCGCTGACCATCCAGATCCGCACGCACGGCGCGGCGCCGATGCTGCCCTACGATCTCTGCACCGTCGCCATCCTGTCGCGCCACGCCGCCGAGGGGAAAAGCACGTCGGATTTCAACCACGGCACCGCGGCGATCGGCACCGGGCCGTACAAGTTCGTCGAGTGGGTTCCCGCCGATCATCTGACCCTGGCGCGCAATCCCACCTACTGGGGCGGGGCGCAGCCGTGGGACCGGGTGATCTTCAAGCCGATCGCCAACGACGGCGCGCGTGTCGCGGCACTGCTGTCGGGCGATGTCGACATGATCGACAGCGTGCCGGTGAACGACCGCCAGCGGCTGCTGGAGGACAAGAAGCTGTCGGTGTTCGAGCGGGATTCGATCCGGCTCATCTACATCATGCTCGACAGCGCGCGCGACACGACGCCCGGCGTCAGCGACCGCGACGGCAAGCCGCTCGATCGCAATCCGCTGAAGGATCTGCGCGTGCGCCAGGCGATCTCGCACGCGATCAACCGCCAGGCGTTGACCCAGCGGCTGCTGAGCGGGCAGGGCAAGCCCGCCGGCGACGTGGTGCCGGCCGGCGTGTTCGGTGCCAATCCGAACCTGAAGCCCCCGGCGTTCGATCTGAAACTGGCGAACAGCCTGATGGAACAGGCCGGCTACAAGGGCGGCTTGGGCGTGACCATCGCCGCCTCCAACGACCGTTACCCGAAGGACGCCGAGGCGTCGCAGGCGGTGGCGCAGATGCTGGCGCGCATCGGCATCAAGGCCCAGGTGGACAGCATGCCCGCCGCCATCCTGTACAGCCGTGGCAGCAAGCTGGAGTTCAGCGTGTTCATGGCGGGCTGGATCGCCGATTCCGGCGAGGCGTCGTCCTCGCTGGTCTCGCTGCTTGCCACCTACGATGCGGCCAAGGGCATGGGGCCGTCCAATCGCGGGCGCTATTCCAGCGCCGCCTTCGACAATACGCTGGCCGAGGCGCTGCACACGCTGGACGACAAGAAGCGCGCCGCGCTGCTGGGCAAGGCGACCGAGATCGCGATGAACGATGTCGGGCTGATCCCGCTGTATTTCCTGGTGAACACCTGGGCGGCCCGCAAGGGCCTGGTCTATGAAGCGAGGGCCGACGAACTGACGCTGGCCATCGGCCTGCGGCCGGCCAAGTAGGTTTGCGCCGTCGCCGGGCCGGTCGGTCCAACCATCGGCTCAGTCAATATGTTCGGGCCGCAGTCGCTGGGGCAGGGTGGCCAGGCTTTCGGCGGTGTCGAAGTCGCGCAGCACCGCATCGTCGGCCATCTCTATCTCGGCGACGTGCTCGATATGCTTGCCGAGCAGGAAGCGGGCGCCGGAATCGCCTGATATTGCGAGAATTTCCGGAAAGAACCGGCGGTCCCACAGCATCGGGTTGCCCTGCTTGCCGTGGAAGGTCGGCAGCACGATCAGCCGGCCCTCGTCCGGGTCGTAGGCGGCCAGCAGCCGGTCGATCATCCGCCCGGTGACCAGCGGCATGTCGCCCAGGCAGACGATGGCGGCGGCGCATTCCGGCGGGACGGCGGCGATGCCGGCCTTCAGGCTGGCGGACAGCCCCTCGGCGTAGTCGTCGGCGAGCACATAGCGAACCGGACGGCCGGCCAGGGCGTGCTCGACCTGCTCGGCCTGGTGCCCGGTTACCACCACGATCGGCCGGGCGAGGCTGGACAGCACGTTGTCGATCACGCGCGCGATCATCGTCTTGCCGCCACGGTCGGCGATCAGCAGCTTGTTGTGCGGCGCCATGCGGCGGGAGCGGCCGGCGGCCAGCACCACGGCGGTGATGGTCGGCGCGCTGCGTGGCGCGATGCCGGAACGCGGCGTGCCCGGCGCCTTCTCGCGCGGCAGCGGCCTTGTGTCGATTTCCTTCAGCAGCCCGCCCACGCCCATGCGCATGATCTCGGTTCCGGTCACCGGCAGGCCGGCGAACAGGCGGGTCAGTACGAAATCGATGCCGTTCAGCTTCGGGCTGCGGGCGCAGCCGGGCAGCACCAGGGCGGGGAGCGTGCCGATGCGGCCCAGGCAGATCAGGTTGCCGGGATCGACCGGCATGCCGAAATGCAGGATCTCGCCGCCCGCCCGCACGATGCCGGCGGGTCCGACGTCGCGCCGGTCCACCACGGCGGACGCGCCGACCACCAGCAGCAGGTCGGCGCCCTGGGACATCAGCGATTCCAGGGCAATCGCCACCGACGATTCGTCATGGGCGCAGCGGATCGCCGGCAGCAGCGTGCCGGTGAGCCGGGCGATCCGTTCCTCCGTGACCGAGATCGTCTTCGCCGTCGTGGTCTCTTTCAGCCCGGACAGCTCGGTGACCACCAGCCCGACCTTCAGGTGACGGAACGGATGCAGGGTGAGCGCGGACGGGGCCTGGAGGGCGATGGCCTCGGCGATGGCGAGGATGGTGCCGGGCACGGCGAAGGGGATGATTTTGATGGTGGCCACCATATCCCGCGGCGCCACCACCGCGTAGTCGGGCAGGGTGCCGATCGTCAGCGCCTCGTCCATCATGTTCAGCCGGTCGATCTTGGCGGCGTCGACGCGCAGCAGGCCGGGCGCCTCGGCGATCAGGTTCACCCGGCCGGTGGCGGCGCGGGAATGGGCGAGCAGGGGGGACACCAGCTTCTGCGCCAGCCGGTCGGCGGCGATGTCCTCGGGCACGTCGCCGGGTTCCAGGCGGGCGGCGATCACCTCCGTCCGGCCGGCGTCGCGCAGCAGGGCCAGCGCGGCGTCGTCCAGCATCGTGCCCTTGCGCAGCATCTTCTCGCCGGCCTTCTGGCTGTGCGCCAGGATCGTGCCTCTGGCCTCCTCCAGCTTGATCGGGCCGAATTTCATGCCGCCAGCTTCTGCGCCAGCGGCGATCCGTGGCGCACCGCGACGATCTCGGCGAGCACGGACAGTGCGATCTCCGGCGCGGTGACGGCCTCGATGCTCAGCCCGACGGGACCACGGATGCGCGCCAGCGCCGCGTCGGAATGGCCGAGCGCGCGCAGCCGGACCAGCCGCGCGGCGTGGGTTTTCCGCGAGCCGAGCGCGCCGATATAGAAGGCCTGCGACTTCAGGGCGCGATCCAGCGCCGGGTCGTCGAGCTTCGGGTCGTGCGTCAGCGTGACCACGGCGGTGCGTGCATCCGGCGCCAGCGCGTCCATCGCCTCGTCCGGCCAGTCGGTGGAGACGGTAACGTTGGGGAACCGCTCGTCGGTGGCGAAGGAGCGGCGCGGATCGACCACGGTGACGCCGTAGCCGAGCGCGGCGGCGAACGGTACCAGCGCCTGGGCGATATGCACCGCGCCGACGATCACGATCCGCAGCGGCGGGTTGTAGACGTGCAGAAACCAGTTTTGGCTTCCGAGCGTGACCGTGCCGCTGTCGTCGTGGACGAGTTTCTGCTCGGCCGCCGCGTTCAGTTCGGCCGACGCGGCGGGGCTGGGCAGCAGGCATTGAGCGCCGTCCGGCAGGCTGGTCGCCAGCACGACGGGTCGCTTCTCGCGCCTGGCCTGTTCCAGCGCGGCCAGGATGTCCGGGGTCATGACAGCTTCTCCACGAACACCTTCAGCTTGCCGCCGCAGGCCAGGCCCACTTCCCAGGCGCGCTCGTTGGTGATGCCGAAATCCAGCAGTTGCGGCGTCCCGGTCTCGATCGTCTTCATCGCGACGTCGGACACGGCGCCCTCGATGCAGCCGCCGCTGACCGATCCGGCCATGCGGCCGGATTTCGTCACCGCGAGCTGGCTGCCGGCCGGACGGGGCGAACTGCCCCAGGTTTCGGTCACGGTGGCGAGCGCCACCTGCTCCCCGGCGGCGCGCCAGGCGGCGGCGATGGCGAGGATGTCGTCGGTTTCGGTGTTCATGGCCAGTTCCTTCCCACATTCCCTGCCCCGCGCAATGGCGCCGGCCGGGACAGCAGATCGATCAGCGTGCGCAGGCTGGCCAGATTATGCACCGGACGGAATTCGTCCACATACGGCAGCATCGCGCGGATACCCTGTGATTTTGGCTCGAACCCGGCCCAGCGCAACAGCGGATTGAGCCAGACCAGCCGCCGGCAGGAACGATGCAGCCGGTCCATGTTCTCGGCAAGGCCGTGTGCGCCGTCGCGGTCCAGCCCGTCGGTGATCAGCAGCACCACCGCGCCCTGGCCCAGCACGCGGCGCGCCCAGAACCGGTTGAAAATCTCCAGCGCCTCGCCGATGCGGGTGCCGCCGGACCAGTCCGGCACGATGCTGGCGACCATCTGAAACGCGACCTCGGGGTCTCGATGCTTCAGTTGGCGGGTGATGTTTGACAGCCTGGTGCCGAACAGGAACACATGCACGCGATCGCGCTCGTTGGTCACCGCATGCAGAAAATGCAATAAAATCGGGGCGTAACGCGCCATAGAGCCGGAGATGTCGCACAGCACCACCAGCGGCGGCGGGCGGGTGATCTGGCGGTTGCGGGCAATCTCCAGAATCTCGCCGCCCTGGCGCAGGCTGGTGCGGATGGTGCGGCGCAGGTCAGTGGCGGGGCCGCTGCGGTCGGGCCGCATGCGGCGGGTGCGGCGGAGATCGAGCGGCAGGCGGAGCCGGCGGATTTCCTGTTTGGCGTTCTCGATCTCGGCGGCGCTCATCGCCTCGAAATCCATGTTGGCCAGCCGCTCGCGCTCGCTGACCGTCATCGCCGCGTCGAGATGCGGCGCTTCGTCCGGGACAGGTGGCCGGTGCGCGCGTTTCGGTGCCATCGCCTCGGCCACGCGCCGGCCGGCGGGTGGCGGGGGTTCCTGCCGCTTGTTCTTCTGCGCCTCCATCAGCGCCATGGCCGCGCCCTGCTCGGCGGCGGCGGGATCGCGCCAGAACAGGTTGAATGCGTGGTTGAATACCTCGGCGTGCTCATGGCGGTGGATCATCGCCGTGCGCAGCGCCGTGCGCGCCTCGGTCTTGTCGCCGAGATCGACCAGCGACAGCGCCTGCTGCGCCGCCAGCGTCTCGGCGGGGCCGACCGGCAGCCCGGCCCGGCGCAGCAGCCGGGCGAAATGCATCACGTTGGCGCCGATCCGCCCCGGGTCCGGGCCGGATCGGCTGGCCTCGCTCATGCCGGCTCCGCCGCCTCGCGCGCCTCGCCGATCAGGCGGGCGGCTTCGGCGCCGCGGATTTTGGCTATATCATCCTGATATTTCAGCAGAACCCCCAAGGTATCGTCTACCGCGCCGGGGGCCAGCTCGGTCTGGTTCAGGTAGGTCAGTGCCGCCGCCCAGTCGATGGTCTCGGCGACGCCGGGCAGTTTGAACAGGTCGGCGGTGCGCAGGCGCTGCACGAAGGCGACCACCTGGGCGGACAGCGTCGCCGGCACCGTCGGCGCCTTGATGGCGAGGATGGCGCGCTCGCGCGCCGCGTCCGGATAGTCCACCCAGTGATACAGGCAACGCCGGCGGATCGCGTCATGCACCTCGCGCGTGCGGTTCGAGGTGATGACCACCACGGGCGCCGTCTTGGCCCGCATTGTGCCGAGTTCCGGTACCGTGATCTGGAAGTCGGCGAGCAGTTCCAGCAGGAACGCCTCGAACGGCTCGTCGGCGCGGTCCAACTCGTCGATCAGCAGCACGGCGGGCGGCAGGTCGGGGTCGATCGCCGACAGCAGCGGCCGGGCGAGGAGGAATTCGCGCGAGTAGATGTCCGAGGACAGTTCCGCTTTATCAGTTCTCTCGGCGGCCTCGGCGAGGCGGATCGCCATCAGTTGGCGCGCATGGTCCCATTCGTAGGCAGCGGCGGACAGGTCCATGCCATCATAGCATTGCAGCCGCACCAGCCGTCGGCCGAGGCCGGCGGCGAGCACCTTGGCGATCTCGGTCTTGCCGGTGCCGGGCTCGCCTTCCAGCAGCAACGGCCGTTGCATCGCCAGCGACAGATGCACCGTGGTGGCCAGCTCCCGGTCGGCGATGTAGCCCTGGCCGGCGAGCAGCGCCGCCGTGTCGGAGACGGTCGCGGGCAGGGTCACAGGAAAAATCCTCTCACCAGAAATACGAGGATGAACAGGAAGATCACGATACCGATCCAGCCCACCATCGGGATGCCGAGCATCTCCCGCGGCACCGGCGATACCGGCGCCTCCGCCTGCGGTGTCGGCGTCAATGCGGCGGTGAAGCGGTCGAAGAACTGGTCCGACATCTGCTTGGCGGTGGCGTCGATCAGCCGCGCGCCGAGCTGGGCGATCTTGCCGCCGACCTGCGCCTTCACGTCGTAGGTCAGCAGCGTGCCGTCGCCGTCGTCGACAAGCCTGACGCTGGCCCCACCCTTGGCGAAGCCGGCGACGCCACCCTGGCCCTCGCCGGTGATGGTGTAGCCGTTGGGCGGATCGATATCGGACAGCGTGACCTTGCCCGCGAACTTGGCCGAGATCGGGCCGATCTTCAGTGCCGCCGTGGCTTTCAGATCGGACTCGCCGATCTTTTCCAGGCTGTCGCATCCGGGGATGCACGCCTTCAGCATCGCGGTGTCGTTAAGGGCTTCCCATACCTTCTGGCGTGGCGCGGGAATCCGCCGTTCTCCGGTCATGTCCATGAGCTGTTGACCCTTCCCGTTGCGTGCCGCGGACGTTACTTGCAGGGTCATGTCCATGCAACCGACGGTTCCTTTACACGGGCTCGCCTATGGCCTGCCGTTCCTGGCGATGCTGGCGGCGACCGCTTTGTTCCCGATCCTGGCGCCGCGTCTGTGGCACCGGCGGATGGGCACGGTGGCGGCGGCATGCAGCCTCGGGCTGCTGCTGCCGATGGCCGTGATCGACGGGGCAGGGGTCGCGGCGGCGGCGCTGTGGCACGCGACGCTGACCGAGTATCTGCCGTTCGTGTTGCTGCTGCTGGCGCTGTTCACCACCGGCGGCGGCATCCTGCTGCGCGGCGGTCCGTCGGGCACGCCGGTCGGCAACACCAGCACGCTGGCCTTGGGCATCGTGCTGGCGGGACTGATGGGCACCACCGGAGCGGCGATGGTGCTGATCCACCCGCTGCTGCACGCCAACGCCCATCGCCGCCGCAAGCTGCACCTGGTGCTGTTCTTCATCATCCTGGTCGCCAATGCCGGCGGCGCCACCACGCCGCTCGGCGACCCGCCGCTGTATATCGGCTTCCTGCACGGCGTGCCGTTTCTCTGGCCGCTGCGCGCGCTGCTGGTGCCGCTGCTGCTGCTGGTCTGGCCGCTGCTGATCGGTTTCTACCTGCTGGACCGCCACCTCGCGGCCACCGAGCCGCCACCCGCCGCACCCGAGCCGTTTCGCGTGCGCGGGCGGCTGAATATCGGGCTGATCCTGCTGGTGGTCGCCACCGTGCTGGCGCAGGGCGTCTGGCGGCCGGGCAGGGTGTCGATCCTCGGCCAGGACATCGGCTGGGAGCGGCTGGCGGGGATGGCGGTATTGCTGGCGGTCACCCTCGTTTCGGTCCGTTTCACCCCGCGCGCAGTGCGCCAGGGCAACGATTTCAGCTGGCACCCGATGGCGGAGGTCGCCGCTTTGTTCGCCGCCTTGTTCATCACCGTCGGGCCGGTGCTGGAGATGCTGGCCGCCGGCCCGTCCGGCCCGCTGGCGCCGGTTCTGCGTCTGACCCTGGATGCCCATGGCCAGCTTTCGCCGCTCGCCTGTTTCTGGCTGACCGGGGTGTTGTCGGCGTTCCTGGATAACGCGCCGACCTATCTGGTGTTCTTCCAGCTCGCCGGTGCCGACGCGGCGCGGCTGACCGGGGAATTGAACCCGGTGCTGACCGCGATCTCCGCCGGTTCGGTGTTCTTCGGCGCGCTGACCTATATCGGCAACGCGCCGAACATGATGGTACGCTCGATCGCCGCGCATCGCGGGGTCAGGATGCCCGGCTTCTTCGGCTATCTGGGGCTGGCCGGCGCGCTGCTGCTGCCGCTGTTCGGGCTGCTCGGCCTGGTTCTGCGCTGAGTCAGCGCCGACCCTGGGGGGCTGCATCGCCGGCCGTCTTGGGCTATGCCGCTGGCAGAGCCCTGTTTCGGAGCCAAAGCCATGACCTATCTGATCGCCGCCGATCTTCCCACCGCGCCAGCCGGGGAGCGTTTCCGCGCGGCGTTGTCCCGCCCCGGCATCCTGCAGATGCCCGGCGCGCATAACGGCCAGGCGGCATTGCAGGCGAAAGCCGCCGGGTTCGAGGCGCTGTACCTCTCCGGCGCCGCCATGACCGCGTCGATGGGCATTCCCGATCTCGGCATGATCACGGTCGACGAGGTGTGCTTCTTCGTCCGCCAGATCGCCCGCGCCACCGGGCTGCCGCTGCTGGTCGACGGCGACACCGGCTATGGCGAGGCGCTGAACGTGATGCACATGGTCCGCAGCTTCGAGGATGCCGGCGCCGGCGCGGTGCATATCGAGGACCAACTGCTGCCGAAGAAATGCGGCCATCTGAACGACAAGAAGATCGCGGACGCGCACGACATGGCCGCCAAGATCGCCGCTGCCGCCCGGGCGCGGCGCCATCTGTTCATCATCGCCCGCACCGACGCCGCCGCCAGCGAGGGCATGGATGGCGCCGTGGCACGCGCCAAGCTGTATCTGGAGGCCGGGGCCGATGCGATCTTCCCCGAGGCGCTGAACACCGAGGATATGTTCCGCGAGTTCGCCCGGCGCGTGCCCGGGGTGACGCTGCTCGCCAACATGACCGAGTTCGGTCGCACCCCGTTCTATACCGCCAGCGAGTTCGAGGCGATGGGCTACAAGATGGTGATCTGGCCGGTCAGCTCGCTCCGGGTCGCCAACAAGGCGCAGGCGGACCTGTATGCCGCCATTCGCCGCGATGGCGGCGCGCAGAACATGGTCGAGCACATGCAGACCCGGGCGGAACTCTATGCCACCATCGGTCTGCACGCCTACGAGGCGCTGGACGCCTCGATCGTGCAGACGGTGATCCCCGAGGGGATGCCGCAGCGTGGTTGACCGGGCGCGGTGGAGCGGAAGGATGCAGTGGATGAATTTCCGCCTGTTTGCCCTATTCGCCATGCTGGTGCTGCTGGCCCCGCTGGTGCCGCTGGCTTGGGGCCAGGACGGTCCGCAGCCGGAACTGGCCAGGGAGAAGCTGGAGATCGTCACCCGCGACGGGGTGCATCACGCGTTCAATGTCGAGATGGCACTGACCTCGGACCAGCAGACGGTGGGGCTGATGTTCCGTCCCAGCGTGCCGGCGGACGGCGGGATGCTGTTCGACTGGCATGTGGAACGGCGATCGGAGATGTGGATGCGGAACACCATCGCCCCGCTGGACATGGTGTTCATCGGCGCCGACGGAACCGTTCGCGCCATCGCCGAGAACACGGTGCCGCAGAGCCTGGCGGTGATCGACAGCCGCCTTCCGGTGCGCGCCACCCTGGAACTGGCCGACGGCACCACGGCGCGGCTGAACATCAGGGTGGGCGACAAGGTGCTCCAGCGCATCTTCGGCAACGCGTCCTAGCAGGTGTGACGAAGCATGGCCTTGCCTATCGGCGCGCGGGTCAATAGCTTCCGCCCCGACACGTGGACATGTGGACGTGGACGGACGGTTCGGGGCGTGGCGCAGCCTGGTAGCGCGCGTGTTTTGGGTACACGAGGCCGCCGGTTCGAGTCCGGCCGCCCCGACCAGTCCAGGGTAAGGGTTCAGATCCACGGATCGTGACGAGGAGAAAGCCATGCGGGCCCGCATTTATCAGCCGCCGAAGAACGCGATGCAGTCCGGCACCGCCGGAACCCATGAGTGGGTGCTGGACTACGAGCTGGCCGCGCGCCGGCAGGCCGACCCGCTGATGGGCTGGATCGGCAGCAACGATACCCAGGCCCAGGTCTCGCTGCGGTTCGCCACGCGCGAGGAAGCGGTGGCCTATGCCGAGCGCAACGGGATCGCCTACGAGGTGGAACTGCCGCAGGTCCGGCGGGTCCGCCCAAAGGCCTACGCGGACAATTTCCGCTACGGACGGCAAGAAAACTGGACCCATTGACGGTTCGCCGTGTCACGATGACGGCGCGGCATCGGGACATGGTTGGATGCGCCCTTAGCTCAGTTGGATAGAGCAACAGCCTTCTAAGCTGTAGGTCGGTGGTTCGAATCCACCAGGGCGCGCCAGTCCAGAACAAAATTGGGCATCACTCCACCTGTTGGGGGCGGGTCAGCGCCGACCGGGCCCCCTCGGCAAGCGCCCATTTTCCACGCGAATTCAATGCTTTAGCCTGCAATCGGAGCGGCGCCCAGTTGGACGCCGCTTCATATGTCAGTCGAGCACTGCCTCGGTCTTCCGCGTGATCATCTCAAAATCCAACACGGCGCCGAGACCAGGTCCGCTCGGTGCGCGCAGCATGCCGTTAGCATCCGGGTGGAATTCCTCGGCCAAGCCGTAACGGTGTGCGCCGTCCGGCAGCAGCACCTCGAACCAGGTGGTGTTCGGGATGGCGAGGGCCAGATGCAGGTTGGCGAGGTTGTTCAGCGAGTTGCCGCTGTGGTGGATTTCGTAGGTCATGTGGAACGCCTCGGCCAGATGCGCGGTCTTGAGCATCGTGGTCAGGCCGCCCTTGTTTGGAATGTCGCCGCGCAGATAGTCGGTGGCCTGCTGTGTCAACCAGATCGGGTAGGTGTCGAGGCCGCCGGCGGGATACTCGGTGGCCATGACCGGAATGTTCAGCTTCTGCCGCAGTTTCACGTAGGAGAGGATGTCTTCGTCAGCCAACGGGTCCTCGTACCATTTATAGCCCATCTCCTGGATGGCGAGGCCGACCTTCAGCGCCCCGTAATAGTCGTAGCTCCAAGTGCTATCGAGCATCAGCGGATAGTCCGCGCCGACAGCCTGGCGCACCGCCGCGCATATCTTGATGTCGGTGTCGGGGTCGGTCGGCGGATGGATCTTGTAGGCGCACCACCCGGCGGCCTTGTAATGGAGTGCCTGCTCCACGTAGGCCGCCACGTCCGGCAGCAGCTGGGAGCTGGCATATGCGCCGATAGACGTGCGCTGCGTGCCCATCAGCGCATGCACGGGCAGCCCGGCGATCTTGCCGGCCAGGTCCCACAGCGCCACGTCGGCCGCGCCGATGCACCGGTAGGAGACGTTGCGCGACAGTTTGAGCATACGCCCATGCAACCGCTGGCGTTCGAGCGGGTTGGCGCCCATCAGCAGCGGCTTGATCCAGCGGATCAACTGCGGCCCGTCCATCGACCCGGGGTTGGCCGCCGAACCAAGGAAGGCATGGCCCTCGTGCCCCGAATCGGTGCGGATGCGCAGCAGGCCCAGATTGCTGACCGGCTGGGTGAAGGAGCCTGCATGGTAGCTGGTTCGCGGGATACCGTCCCATGTGAAGATGGTCAGCGATACATGGTCGATCTTCATGGCCAGTTCCCTCCGTTTCACATTGCCGTTCAGTCGAGCGACGCTATTTGGCCTCAGCGAAAACCAAGCCGGCCCGCGATTGAATCGACGGCGATAGATATGCCCCCTGCTTCAGCAATTCGCGCTGAATGAGCCGGGGATCGAGATCGCGCGGGAACTGGCCCGATCCCGCGGCCAGAGCCGCCGCGACGCCCGCTGCCTGCCCCGTCATCCAGCATTGCGGGACTTCCCGCAGGAACGTGTGCGAGCTTGCGTCGCAGGCAACGTGGCGACCGGCACCGAGCACGCCTTCGACGCCGACCGGAACGAGCGAGGCATACGGCACGGAGATGTTCGGCCATTTCGGAGCGGGCGATGCGGAGACGCCGATTTCGTCGTCCCACACCTTGCCCTCGTCCCATTGGCCACGGGTGACCTTGTTGTGTGCGACGAAACGACGGCTGTGGCGAACGCCCGTCTGAGGCGCACTCAGGATAAGATACGCTTTCTCGAAGCCTGGCGCCCGAGCGCGGTAAAATGCGAGGTGGCCGTTCATCAGATGTCGAGACCGGATTTCCACCTCGGTGAGATCCTCCACGTCGATCGCGCTGTAGCCGGACAATCGCGGCCCCATGAACAGCGCGATGTCGGAGCGCCAGGAGAAGAACGGCTTTTCGAAGAACTGGAGCGTCTCGCGGCCACGGTTCATGAAATCCGCGAAGCCCTGCTTATCCGTGCGGCGGAACTCGGTCCAGCGTTCCATGTCGACGCCGGCGAGCATAAAGGCCGTATTGATGCAGTGGTGGATGTCCGTCGTATCGATATCGGTCTCCGCGTCGACGCCCGCCCTGGCGATCAGATCCGCGTCACCGGTCGTATCGACCACGACCTTGGCGAAGATCGCTTGACGCCCCTCCTTGCTCTCGAAGATCGCCCCGCACATGACGCCATCCTTGATGATGGGCTGAACCGCCCAGGCATGGAGCAGCAGGCGAACCTTCCGCTCGAGAACCATCGCCATGGAGAGAGACTTGAGCGCCTCGGGATCGATCGTCGGTGACCACGTCACGACCCCCTGGAACGCCGCCGATCGATACGACCAATAGTCGGCGACCGCCGCATCGCGACTGCCCCATTCTCCCTTACCAGGCCCCATGATCGCTTCGCGTGGCAGGCGATCGAAAAGTTCTTCCGCGAACCCCGCAATAACCTGTTTGCCATGCCAGTCGGTCATCCGGTCGATCCAGATGACGAGGCCGCCGGTCGATAGGCCGCCAAGATGGTTGTATCGTTCAACGAGTGTGACATCGGCGCCGAGCTTGGCGGCCGCCACCGCCGCGGAGGTCCCGGATGGACCGCCGCCGATCACCAGGACGTCGGTCTGCGAGAACACCGGGATCTCACGTGCGGCCTCCGCGTATTTCAGTGACGGACGCTGGCGCCGTTGGCGCGGCGCGCCGTCCGAATAGATCTCCAGGCCCATGGTATTGGAGACTTCGTTGATCGAATCGGCGGGTTTCATGTGTCCTCCAACGCGCTCTTTTTGACCGGCTGGCCGCCCGGCAGCGGACTGGTCTTCTTTGATATGAAAATGACAGGTTCGGCCTGGTATGGCCAATATCTATTTCGCATCGCCCGGCGACCCCAGCCAGAGCCAAGGGTCATTGCTAAGCCGTAGACTTATCTCCGAGAAACCGCCACACTGCCCTTAGCTACTGCGATCCTACTATCGGGTTGTCGCTGTTCAACCGAGGAGAAATGCCATGCGCATTGATAAAGCCGGTTGGCGCGATCCGAGCCAAGCGCAGAGGCGCTTTGCCCCGAAGCTGATGATGGTGGGCGTGCTGGGTATCGTGGCGGCAAGCGCCTTGCTGGTTCCTGAAATGGCGCTGTCGGCGGGTCCGTTGGGCGGGCCTGGCACGCCGATGAGCCCGGTACCCGCCTTAAAGCCTTCGATACCGCAAGCCCCGGTTCCATCGAATGCGCCGATCGCGCCAGTGATAAGCGCGCCGCACGTTCTGGGCGGTAGCAGCGGCACGCCAACCAACCTGCAAGGATTCCCCGCCGGAGCATTCCAATACACCGGAACCATGGTGAAGGAAGGCGGTCGGTACCTCCTCATCGATGAGACCACGAACGTAAAGTACACACTGATCCCGCTAAAAGGGAAAGCCATGGACGACAGAGTGGTTACAAGAGTAGGCAAAAAAGTGCGGATCGTCGCCGTGCCGGAAGGAAGTGAAGGAAGCAGCGACATTATCTGCGAGACCGCGCCACCACCACATAGCCATGCGGTATTATTATCTGACGTCGATTAGGATTGCCGGGCGACGACAACACGGCTGACCGGCAGTGGTGGCGGTCGCCGGACGAATGGCCAAGAGACAAATGCCCAGGACCGGCGCCTACCGCACGAAGCCGGCGCTGCGCGGCAGGAACAGCGACAGTTCGGGGATGCAGATGATCAGCATCAGCCCGGCCAGCAGCGCCAGCAGGTACGGCCAGTAATATTTGGCGTGCTGGAACACCGACACCTCGGCGAAGCGCAGCGCCATCAGCAGCCCGACCCCCATCGGCGGCAGGAACAGCCCGATGCCGACCGCCGCCGTCTGCACGATGTCGAAATGGATCGGATGGATGCCCATCTTGACCGCGATCGGAAACACCACGGGGATCAGCACCACCGCCGCCGGCAGCCCTTCCAGCACCATGCCGAACAGCATGGTCATGGCTGCCACGCCGACCAGGAACAGCCAGTGCGAGGATTGCAGCGGCGCCAGCAGCTCGCCCAGCAGCACCGGCACGCCGGAGATGCCCATCAGGTACTGGAACACCGTGGCGACCGCGAGCAGGAACACCACGGCGGCGGTCATCACCCCGCTCTCGTAGGCGATGTGGCCGACGTCGCGCCAGGAGACGTTGCGGTAATACAGCTTCGCCGCCAGCAGCGAATACAGCGCGACGATCGCCCCGGCCTCGGTCGCGGTGAAGGCGCCGATGTAGAAGCCGCCCAGGATCACCACCGGAATGACCATCGGCACCGTCGCATGGCGCGCCGCATGGCCCAGCCGGGCCCAACTCGGCTTCGAATCCTTGGGCCAGCCCAGGATATGCGCCTGGACCAGTACCAGCAGGCACAGGCATACCCCGATCACCGCCGCCGGGATGAAGCCGGCCAGGAACAGCGCCACCGTGGACTGGTTGGTCACCGCCGAGATCACGATCATGAAGATCGCCGGAGGCACCAGCATGCCCATCGCGGTGCCGGCGGCGATCAGCGATGCCGCGTCCTCCGCCCGGTAGCCCGCCCGCTTCAGCGGCGGCACCAGCGCCGAGCCGAGTGCCGAGACCTCCGCCATCTTGGAGCCGCAGATGTCGGAGAAGAAATACGACACCACGATCACCGACATGCCGAGCCCGCCGCGCAGCCAGCCGACCATGGCGCGCGCCAGTTCCACCAGCGCGTTGGACATGCCGCAGCGTTCCATCAGGCTGCCGGCGAACACGAACGAGGGGATGGCGAGCAGCACCCAGTTCTGCGATGCGCCGACCAGCGAGGATGCCAGTTGCTGCATCGGCACGCCCGACAGCACCAGCCCGACCAGGGCGGAGATGCCGAGCGAGAACACGATCGGCATCGACAGCATCAGCAGCCCGATGAAAACGAGCGCGGTGACGGTCAGGACCAAAGTCTACTCCCTTACGTCGGCAGGAGTGTGGCCGACCCCAACGGGGCCGATCGCGGCAACCAGTGCGTACGGCACCATCAGCAGTCCGCCGACGATCGCGGCGACGTAGAGCCATGCCACGCTGATCTCCAGCGCCGGAGAAGCGAGATCGACGTTCAGCCGCGCCACTTGCAGCGCGAGATAGGCCAGCACGCCGCCGAAGGCCGCGATCAGCACATGGGTCAGTACATGCACCGCGCGCTGTGCTGCCGGCGGCAGGTGGTGCGTCAGGATCGTCAGGGTGAAGTGGCTGCGCTCGGCGATGCCGATGGCGGCCCCGGTCAGCGTCAGCCAGGCCAGCAGCAGCTCGCCAACCTCCTCCACCCAGAAGAAGTTGATCGGATCGACGTCCATCCAGTCGGTGATCGGCACCATCACGTAGCGCAGGAACACGCCGATCAGCATGACCGTGATGGCGAGCAGCACCAGCGCGCCCACCAGGATCTTCGGGAGCAGCCGGACGATGTTTCTGGCTGTCCCGCCTGCTGCGAGCGCCATCTCAGCCCGCGTTCTTGACGACGACGTCCCACATCTCGGCGTATTGCTTCTGGTAGGCGGGCCAGATCTTCTCCTGTGCCGCCTTCTTGAATGCGCCGAGATCGGCGGCGTTCACCGCCATGCCGCGCGGCTCCAGCTGCGCCTTGGCGGCGGCCAGATTGTCCACGCTCTCGGTATCCTTGCGGATGCCCTCCTGCGCCGCGCGCGACAAATCCAGGAACAGCTTCTGATGCTCGGGCTTCAGGCTGTTCCAGATGCCGAGATTCATCGTGTTCACGGTCGGCGCGTAGTTGTGGAAGGTCATCGAGAAATACTTGGAGACCTCGTACGCCTTCAACGGCACCATATTCACCACCGGCAGATCGGCGCCGTCGATGACGCCCTGCTGTGCCGCGGTGATCACTTCCGACCAGGCCATCGGCACCGCGACGCCGCCCAGCCCGTTGATCGTGTCGGCGAAGATCTTCGACAGCTGCGCGCGCATCTTCAGTCCGCGCAGATCCTTGGGTTCGACGATCGGCCGGCGATTGTTCCAGAAATGGCGGAAGCCGTAATCGAAGAAGCACAGCGTCTTCAGGCCGTATTTCTGCTGGAAGGTCTTGTCCAGCTGGTCGCCGACGGTGCCGTTGAACATCTTGTAGGCTTGGTCGTAGCTGCTGATCAGATAGGGCACCAGGAAGACGCCCATCTCCGGAAACACCGTGGCCGACGCGCCGGCGGGGTTGCCGATGGCGATGTTGCCGGCCTTCACCGCGTTCATGATGTCCATTTCCTTGGCCAGCAGCGTGCTGCCATGGAAGGTGACCTGCAATTCGCCATTGGTGCGGCTGGTCACTTGCTTGGAGAACCAGTCGAACCACACCGCGGCACTTTCCGGCGGTGCGTTGATGTGGGCGAAATCCATCTTTCTCGGCTGGGCCTGCGCGAAGGCGGGCGCCTTGCCCAGCGCGAGAATTGCCGCCAGACCGCCGGTGGCCTTGATGATGCCGCGCCGCGAACTGGTGATGATCGCGCCCGGTCGTGTGGAATGGTCTGCGGTCACGTCTCTGTCTCCCCATGCTATCTTGATTGATGCTTGGCGCGGATCATAACGGCGCGCGGGAACGTGGCAACGTGTCGTTTGCACGACCGCAGGGGGAGGGACCACATGCCGACGCTCACGGTGGCTGGCTGCACGCTGGACTACACGCTGCTCGACCTGACGCCGCCGTGGGTCGAGGCGCCGGAGACGGTGGTGCTGCATCATGGTCTCGGTGCCTGCCAGGACATTTTCCTGGAATGGCTGCCGGCGCTGATCGACCGCTACCGGGTGCTGCGCTTCGACATGCGCGGCCACGGAAGGTCGTCGCGCCAGAGCCCGGGCACCGTGCTCGACATGGACATGCTGGCCGACGATCTGTTCGCGGTGATGGACGCGGCCGGGCTGGCGCGCGCGCATCTGATGGGCGAGTCGATCGGCGGCACGGTGGCGCTCGCCGCCGCGTTGCGCGCGCCGGAGCGGGTGGCGACGCTTGCCGTCAGCAACGGCGCGCATGTCGGCGCCTCCATCCAGTCGGTGAGCGACTGGAAGGACATCATCGACCGGGACGGCATGGCGGGCTGGTCGGCGCACATGATGCGCGGGCGGTTCTTCGATGGCGCCATCCCGGAGCCGCTACGGCACTGGTACGAAACCCAGCAGGCCGGCACCTGTCCGGAGGTGGTGCTGCAAGGCCTCGCCGCGCTGGTCGGCGCCGACCTCGTGCCGCGCCTCGGCGGGCTGCAACCGCCGGTGCTGCTGCTGCATCCGGACAGTTCGCCGTTCATCCCGGTGGCGGTGATGGCCGATTTCAAGAACCGCGTGCCGAATGGCCGCCTGCATGTCATCGGCCACGCCAAGCACGGCCTGCCGGTCTCGCATGCCAAAACCTGCTCGGCCCTGCTGCGAGGCTTTCTGGACGAGCTAAGAACGTGAGGGCAGGGATTGCGGCCAGCGGCTGAGTGCGGCTTCGCCGGCTTCGGTCAGCCGATACACGCCGCGCTCGGCGCGCTCGAACCAGCCATAGACGTTGCGCAGCAGGATGCCGCCGGCATCCGGCGCGAACGGGCGCAGATCGCGCGGACGCTTCGGCCCGGCTTGCAGGGCGGCGGCGCAGTCCAGCGCCTGCTGACGGTAGGCGGTCATGATCGGCTGGCGGGTCGAGCCGCCCGGTGTCGGGTCGCCACGTCGCGCCGCGTGCTCGCGCAGCAGCCGCTTGCGCTGTTTGGTGTCGGGCCGGGGACGGTAGGGTTCGGGTTCGGCGAGAACCTCCACCAGACCGCGCGCGCCCACCGTCAACAGCCCGAGGCCGAGCAGCCGGCACAGCCGGTGCGCGCGCCGGTCCCGGTCGCGGCCCCGGCGGGTGGCCGGCACCGCCAGCCAGACCGCGTCCGCCGCGCGCATCCGCTCCACCGCCTGCAACACCAGCTCCAACGAGAAACCGAGCTTCAGCTCCACGATCACCAGGATCGGTTTCTGATCCGCGCGCACCGCGACGATGTCGCAGCCGTGAATCTCGCCCTTCACTTCGAACCCCTGGGCGGTCAGGAAATCCTTCACCGTCGCGTACAGCGCGGTTTCCGAGGTGGCGCGCGAATCGGTCATGCGTCTGAGTGTAGCCGCGCCCCCGGCTTGCGTCTTGCCAGCCTCCTCGCTTCATGCTTTGGCAACGTGCGATGATCCATCAATGGAGGCCGGCTTGACCCACTATCCCGCCGATACGGTTCTGGCGCTGCTCGCGCGTGGAGCGGAGGCCGCACCCGCCATCGGTGCGCCCGGCCGGCCGTGGCTGACCCATGGCGGCCTTCGAGCGCTGGCCAGCCGCACCATCGCCGATCTCAACCGCTTCGGCATCGGCCGCAACGACCGCGTGGCCATGGTACTGCCGAACGGGCCGGAGATGGCGGCCGGCTTCATCGCCATCGCCGCCGGCGCCACCACCGCGCCGCTCAACCCGGCCTACAAATCGGAAGAGTTCGATTTCTACCTCTCCGATCTGAACGCCAAGGCGCTGGTCATTCAGCAGGGCATGGAGAGCCCCGCCCGCGCGGTCGCCGCCGCGCGCGCCATTCCGGTGATCGAGCTGGTTGTGGACGCGGCCGGCCCGGCCGGCGGCTTCACCCTGGCCCCGGCATCGCCGCTGTCCGGGGCTGCCGCCCATCCCGGCCCGGCGGCGGCGGAGGACGTGGCGCTGGTGCTGCATACGTCCGGCACCACCTCGCGCCCGAAGATCGTGCCGCTGCGCCAGATCAACATCACCGCGTCGGCCTACAATGTTGCCGAGAGCCTGGCGCTGACGCCGGATGACGTGTGCCTCAACATCATGCCGTTGTTTCATATCCATGGCCTGATCGCCGCGACATTGTCCTCGATCGCCGCGGGTGCCGCGGTCTCCTGCACGCCGGGTTTCAATGCCTTCCGCTTCTTCGCCTGGTTCGACGAGGTGAAGCCCACCTGGTACACCGCCGTGCCGACCATGCATCAGGCGATCCACGGCCTTGCCGCGCGCAACAAGGAGATCATCGCCCGGGGCCGGCTGCGCTTCATCCGCTCGTCGTCCGCCTCGCTGCCGCCGCAGGTGATGCAGGCGGTGGAGCAGGCTTTCGGCGTGCCGCTGATCGAGGCGTACGGCATGACCGAGGCGGCGCACCAGATGGCCTCCAACCCGCTGCCACCGCGCCCGCATTTCCCCGGTGCCGTCGGCCTCGCCGCCGGGCCGGAGATCGCCATCATGGACGAGGCGGGCAACATCCAGCCCGCCGGCGATCTGGGCGAGGTGGTCATTCGCGGCCGCAACGTCACCGCCGGCTACGAGAACAACCCGTCCGCCAACGCCACGGCCTTCAGCAATGGCTGGTTCCGCACCGGCGACCAGGGCTATCTGGACCCGGACGGCTATCTGCGCCTGACCGGGCGGCTGAAGGAGCTGATCAACCGTGGCGGCGAGAAGGTCAGCCCGATCGAGGTGGATACCGTACTGCTCGACCATCCGGCGGTGGAGCAGGCGCTGACCTTCGCCCTGCCGCACGACAAGCTGGGCGAGGAGGTCGCGGCCGCCATCGTGCTGCGCGAGGGCCAGAGCGTCACCGACCATGAATTGCGCGACTTCGCCGGCAAGCGCCTCGCTGCCTTCAAGGTGCCACGCAAAATCGTCTTCCTGAAGGAGATCCCAAAGGGTGCCACCGGCAAGGCGATGCGCATCGGGTTGGCCGAGAAGCTGGGGCTGACGGCATGAAGATCGCCATCTTCGGCGCGGGCGCCATCGGCGGCCTGCTGGGGGTGAAGCTGGCCCAGGCGGGGGCGGACGTCACCTTCATCGCCCGTGGCCCGCATCTCGCCGCGATGCAGGCCAACGGGGTGACGTTGAAGAGCGACGCGGGCACCGTCGTCGTCCATCCGACCTGCCTGGCGGATGCCGGGCAGGCGGGGGTGCAGGACTATGTCGTGGTCACGCTCAAGGCGCACTCCCTGCCGTCGGCCGCGCCCGAGATCGCCAAGATGATGGGGCCGGAAACGGCGCTGGTGACCGGCATCAACGGCGTGCCGTACTGGTATTTCTATGGCCTGGAAGGTCCGTGGCGCGACCGCCGCGTGCACAGCGTCGATCCAAATGGTGACCTGTGGGACATCCTGCCGCCGAGCCAGGCGATCGGCTCGGTGGTCTATCCGGCGGCCGAGGTGATCGCGCCCGGGGTGATCGAGCACACCTACGGCGACCGTTTCAGCCTCGGCGAGCCCGACGGCAGCCGCAGCCCCCGGATCGAGGCGCTGTCCAAGGCGCTGATCGCCGCCGGGCTCAAGGCGCCGGTGCGTCCGCGCATCCGTGACGAGATCTGGGTGAAACTATGGGGCAATCTCGCGTTCAACCCGATCTCCGCGCTGACCACCTCCACGCTCGACCGCATCACCGGCCAGCCGGAGGTGCGCGCGGTGACCAAGGCGATGATGCTGGAAGGCAAGGCGGTGGCCGAGGCGCTGGGCATCCGCTTCGCCATCGATGTGGAGAAGCGCATCGACGGCGCGGCCGAGGTCGGCGTGCATAAGACGTCGATGTTGCAGGACCTGGAACGCGGCCGGCCGATGGAGATCGACGCCCTGCTCGGCGCCGTGGTGGAACTGGGCGAGATGGTCGGGCAGGAACTGCCGATCTGCCGCACGGTGCTGGCGCTGGTGCGCGAGCGCGCGCGGCTGGCCGGCTGCTACTGAGGCTCCTTCGGCTCGCCCGCCAGCGCCAGCGCCTCGTCGATCAGCTGCATCGCCCGGAACCGGTCGCCCGCCCCCAATGTCTTGATCGCGGCGGCGATCTTGCCGACCGCCGGGTCTATGCTTGGCGTGTCGGTCTGAAACAGCGGCACGGAGCGATCCAGCAGGCGGGTCTGCGCCATCTCCAGCGCCTGCTGCGCTTCCCCGGTGCGTCCGGTGGCCAGCGCCGTGCGCGCGGCGCGCAGGTAATCCCGCGCCGGGGCGTTCTGCTCGACATCCGGCGCGGGCAGCGATGGCGCGATCGTGGATGCCGGCTGGTCCGCGCCGGTGTTGCTGGCCTGGTCCGATGCCGGTTGCGATCCGCCCTGGAGGGCATCCGGAACGGTGGGCATGGTTTGCGCGCCGGCGGTCGAGACGCGTGCGACAGCCAGGGCGCCGAGCACGATAAGCAATACAAAAACTCGCATGGCGATCTCCGGTGGCTCTGTCGTGCCGCGTATCGGCGCTATTTCCAATGTGCCGGCTGCCAACTCCAGGTCCCGTCGGGAGCTTTGGCCCAGGTGCCGTACACGAATACGTCGCTGTGCCAGTCCCGCGGCACGAAGGTGCCGGGTTCCCAGACATACCCCGCGCCATTCCAATCCCAATGGCCGAACTGCCAGAGCAAGGGCGTGATGGTGACCGGCGGCTTGGCCATCGTTTCTTCCCGCAACGGCGGGATCGGCGGATAGGGCTGCTCCGGCGGCTTCTGGCAGGCCGATAGAGCCAGCCCGAGAACCATCGTCAGCGCGGCGAAATGTGCCTGGAGTTTCATTCTCGGTCGTCCTCTGCTGCCGTGCCGAGTCTACAGCGGCACCAGCACCGTCGCCACGGCCTGCGCGGCGATGCCCTCGCCCCGGCCGGCGAAGCCGAGCTTCTCCGTCGTCGTCGCCTTGACCGAAACGCGGGAGACATCGACGCCCATGATCTCCGCCAGCCGCGCCATCATTGCGCCCGCGTGCGGGGCGATCTTCGGCCGCTCGCAGATCAGCGTTACGTCCACGTTCGCCAGCATCCCGCCGCGCGCGGCGATGCGGCCGGCCGCGTGCGCCAGGAAACGGGCACTGTCGGCGTCCTTCCAGTCGGCCTCGCTGGGTGGGAAATGGCGGCCGATATCGCCCTCGGCCAGCGCGCCGTAGATCGCGTCGCACAGCGCGTGGATGCCGACATCGGCGTCGGAATGCCCGGCGAGGCCCTTGTCGTGCGGTACCTCGACCCCGCACAGGATCAGTTTCCTGCCGGCCGCCAGCACATGCACGTCGAAGCCGGTTCCCACGCGGGGGATCAGATGGGCCGTCAGCGCACGTTCCAGTCGCACCGCATCCTCCGGGTAGGTCAGCTTGATGTTGTCTTCCGCGCCCGCCACCAGCAGCACGGTCTGCCCGGCGGCTTCCAGCAGGGAGGCGTCGTCGGTCGCCGGCGCGTCGGTGCCGGTCCGGTGTAGTGCGAGCAGCGTCGCGAAGCGGAAGGCTTGCGGCGTCTGCGCCCGGAACAGCCCCTCGCGCGGCACGGTGGCGGCGATGGCGTCTCCGTCGGCGCGCTTCAGCGTGTCCGCGACCGGCACCGCCGGGATGGCGCCGGGCGCGCGTTACAGCGCGGCCAGCAGGTCGGGCACCGTGCGGGCGGGGATCACCGGCCGGGCGGCGTCGTGGATCAGCACGATGTCGGGCGCGTATGGCGCCAGCGCCTCCAGCCCGGCGCGCACGCTGTCCTGCCGGGTCGCTCCGCCCGGCACCGTCGGCAGGTGCGCCAGCCCGGCGAGCGCGGCGGCGATCGGCTCGGCGTCACCGACCGGCTGGATCAGCGTGACATGCGGCGCCAGTGCCTCCGCCGCGTGGCGGATGACCTGCTTGCCGGCAATGGTCAGGAATTGTTTGGGCGTGTCCGCCCCGAACCGGCTGCCAGAACCGGCGGCGACGAGGATGGCTGCGATGCGCATGCCGCAAACTCGCCGCGACCGCGCCCGGCGTCAACCGCTCAGGTCAACTCGACGAGCACCGGCACATGGTCGGACGGCTGATCCTGCCCGCGTTCCGCCCGGTCCGGTGCCGCGGCGACGAGGCGTTCGGCCAGGGTGGGAGAGAACAGGGCGTGGTCGATCCGCAGCCCACGATCGCGCGGCCAGGCGCCGGCCTGGTAGTCCCAGAAGGTATAGACCGGCCCTGATGGATGCAGCGCGCGCACCGCGTCGGTCAGTCCGAGCCACAGCAGCCGGCGATAGCGCGCCCGCGATTCGGGGCGCACCAGCGCGTCGGACGGCCCCAAGGCGCCGGGGGCGAAGTCGGAATCGTCGGGGCAGACATTGAAATCGCCGAGGATCGCCAGCGGCTTGTCCACCGCCAGCAGCGCCGCCGCGTGCTCCGCCAGCAGGTCCATCCAAGCCAGCTTGGCGACGAAGCCGTCCTCGCCGCCCGAATTGCCGTTCGGCAGATAGATGCCGGCGATGGCGATCCCCTCAGCTTCGACCTCGATATAGCGCGCCTGCGCGTCGTCCGGGGCATGGCCGGGCAGGGCGCGATGGGTGACGCTGAACGGGATGCGGGAGAGCACGGCAACGCCGTTATAGGATTTTTGCCCGACGATTTCTGCCTTGTAGCCGAGCGCCTGAAAGGTCAGCGAGGGAAACGCCGGTTCCTCGCATTTGATCTCTTGCAGGAACAGCAGGTCGGGCTGCACACGCTCCAGCCACAGGCGCACATGGCTTTCCCGCTGGCGGATCGAGTTGACGTTCCAGGTGGCGAGCTTCACCTGCGCGACTTATTCCACCGAAAAACTGGTGCCGCAGCCGCAGGCTGAAACGGCGTTCGGGTTACGCACCGCGAAATGGCTGCCCATCAGCTCGTCGGTGTAGTCGAGTTCGGCACCCGCCAGCAGATCGAGGCTGGCCGGATCGACAACGACCCTGGCGCCGTTGTGCTCGATCACCACATCGTCGGACTGCGCGGCGTCGTCCAGCTCGAACTTGTATTGAAACCCGCTGCATCCGCCGGCCAGCACGGCCACGCGCAATGCCGACGGCCTTCCTTCAGCCGCGACGATCTCCGCAATCCGGGCGGCAGCGCGCTCGGTGAGCCCGAAATTTGTTTCCATGAGCCTCTCCATAGCAGAAACATAGGGAGTCTGGCCGCCAATTTGAAGCGGCACGATGCGATGGCGGCTACCATAGATTGAAGCCGGGGGTGGGTGGGTGTAAGCCCCGCCGGATGACCCGCGCGCCATATGCCGTCAATGCCGCCACCAGCCGTGGCCGGCTGCACCCAGAGCCGGAGAGCCCGACGCGCTCGCCCTGGCAGCGCGACCGCGACCGCATCGTGCATTCCACCGCCTTCCGCAAGCTGCAGTACAAGACCCAGGTGTTCGTCAACCACGAGGGCGATTTCTTCCGCACCCGCCTGACGCACAGCTTGGAAGTGGCGCAGGTCACCCGTGCCATCGCCCGACAGCTCCGGCTCGACGAGGACTTGGCGGAGGCGCTGGCGCTGGCGCACGATCTCGGCCACCCGCCGTTCGGCCATGCCGGCGAGGAGGCGCTGAACCTGTCGATGAAGCCGTTCGGCGGTTTCGACCACAACGCCCAGTCCTTGCGCGTGGTGACGCTGCTGGAAAGCCGCTACGCCGCGTTCGACGGGCTGAACCTGACCTGGGAGACGCTGGAGGGGCTTGCCAAGCACAACGGCCCGCTGCGCAGCCCGCCGGCCTATATCGCTGATTACGACCAGCAGCACGGGCTGGAGCTGTTCACCCATGCCGGGGTGGAGGCGCAGGTCGCCGCGCTGGCGGACGACATCGCCTATCACGCGCACGATCTGGATGACGGGCTGCGCGCCAAGCTGTTCGGGGTGGAGGAGATCTCGCACCTGCCCGTGGTCGGCGAGGCGCTGTTCGAGGCCAGCCGCGCCAGCCTGGATGTGCCGCCGCCGCGGCTGCGCCACGAGACGATCCGCCGGGTGATCGACGTCATGATCAACGATCTGGTGGCCGAGACACGGACACGGCTGGCCAAGCTCGATCCGGAGGACGCGCAGGCGGTGCGCCGCGCCAAGCAGCCGGTGGTGGCGTTCAGCCCACGTTTCGCCGAGGCGAACCGGGTGATCAAGGAGTTCCTGTTCGCGCGCATGTATCGCCATTGGCGGGTGAACCGCATGACCACGAAGGCGCGCAAGCTGACCGGCGAGCTGTTCCAGGTGCTGTGCGCCGACCCCAGCCTGCTGCCCGACGATTGGCGCGCGTGGGCGGGCGAGGGCAGCCCGGCCCGTGCCGCCGGCACGGTATGCGACTATATCGCCGGCATGACCGACCGCTACGCCATGGACGAGCATCGCCGCCTGACCGACCTGTCGATTCCCGGCTGAGAGACCCCAATCAGATGAACGACGATATCTTCGCCCGTGTGCGTGGGCTGGTGCTGACCGCACTCCGCGAGATTGTCCCCGATCTGCCCGAGGACGCGATGGCGAAGGTCGAGGTGACGCCGACCCGCGATCCCGCGCATGGCGACATGGCGACCAACGCCGCCCTGGTGGTGGCCAAGCCGGCCCGCCAGCCGCCGGCCAGGATCGCCGCCGCGCTGGTCGAGCGTCTGGCCGCCTTGCCGGGCATCACCTCGGCCGAGGCCGCCGGGCCGGGCTTCGTCAATCTGCGTCTGGACCCCGATGTGTTGCGCGCGGTGCTGCCGGTGGTGCTGCGCCGTGGCATCGGCTTCGGCGACAGCCGCACCGGCGGCGGCGCGCCGGTGAACGTGGAATACGTCTCCGCCAACCCCACCGGGCCGATGCATATCGGCCATTGCCGCGGCGCCGTCGTCGGCGATGCGCTCGCCAACCTGCTGGCCAAGGCCGGCTTCGCGGTGAGCAAGGAATATTACATCAACGACGCCGGCGCGCAGGTCACCGCACTCGCCTGGGCCGCCTACTGGCGCTACCTCCAGGCGATCGGCACCGACCTGAGCGAGGAGGAATTTTCCGACGAGGTGCCGGGCGGGCTGCAATATCGCGGCGAATACCTGATCCCGGTCGGCCAGACGCTGGCCGCCAGCTTCGGTGGGTCGCTGGCCGCGCCTGGCGGGCGCATCGCCGCGCCGGATGTCTGGATCGACACCGTCCGCGACGCCACCATCGAGGAGATGATGCTCCAGGTGCGCGAGGACCTTCGCCTGCTCGGCGTCGATCAGGACGTATTCTCCAGCGAGCGCGCGCTGGTCGCCTCCGGTGTGGTCGATGATGTGATCGACCGGCTGGCGGTGGACGGGCTGATCTACGAGGGCGTCCTGGAACCCCCGAAGGGCAAGACCCCGGACGACTGGGAGCCGCGTGAGCAGACGCTGTTCCGCGCCACCCAATTTGGCGACGACGTGGACCGGCCGTTGCGTAAATCCGATGGCTCCAACACCTACTTTGCCAACGACATCGCCTATCACGCCGACAAGATCACCCGTGGCTTCCCGACCCTGATCGACGTCTGGGGCGCCGACCATGGCGGCTATGTCTCGCGCATGAAGGCGGCGGTGAAGGCGGTTTCCGGCGGCGCGGCAACGCTGGATGTGGTGCTGTGCCAGATCGTGCATATCGTGCGCGGCGGCCAGCCGGTGCGGATGTCCAAGCGTGCCGGCACCTATGTGACGCTGCGCGAGCTGATCGAGGAAGTGGGCGCGGATGCGGTCCGCTTCACCATGCTGACCCGCAAATCCGACGCGCAGATGGAGTTCGACCTGGACGCGGTGCTGGCCCAGACCCGCGACAACCCGGTGTTCTACGTGCAGTACGCGCACGCCCGCTGCCGCTCCGTGCTGCGCGCGGCCACCGAGATGCTGGGCGAGGCCGCGCTGGCCGAGGCGGTGCTGGCGGAGGTGGCGCTGGACAGCTTGGCGGCGGATGCGGAGCTTGCCCTGATCCGGCGTCTGGCCACTTGGCCGCGCACCGTCGAAGCCGCCGCGCTGGCGCGTGAGCCGCACCGAATCGCGTTTTTCCTCTATGACTTGGCGGGCGATTTTCATATGCTGTGGAATAGAGGCAGAGACGACTCGACGCTGCGATTCCTGCAACCCGACCGTCCGGCCGAGACCCTGGCCCGGCTGGCACTGGTTGCGGCGACGGCGGTGGTGATCCGTTCCGGTCTCGCGGTGATGGGCGTGACGCCCGTCGAGGAAATGCGCTAGGGCGGCGGATCGGCCCCGTTGCCCGGCGTTGGCAATGGAGCGGGACCGGATGAGACGCACCCTGTCTGACGATATGGCAACGCCCAGCGCGACCTGGCGGGTACCCCGCCAGCCGCGCGGCATGGACCCCGACACCAAGAAACTCGCTCTGATCGCGGCCGGCGTTGGCGGCGCGCTGGTGGTGCTGGTCGGTGTGTGGGGCGCGGTCGGCCATCGTCCGGCGGGCGTGCCGGTGATCGCGGCCGACAGCCGGCCGATCCGGGTGCGCCCGGAGAACCCGGGCGGATTGCAGGTCGCCGGCGCCAATGACGAGATCCTGTCCGGCGGCGACACCGACGGCGAAGCTGGCGGCAAACTCGCCCCAGCCGCCGAAATGCCGGCGCCGCAGGCGCTGCGTGCCCAGCAGGACGCCGCGCGCGCCGCCGAGGAGGCCGCCAAATCCGCGTCGCCGCCGGCTCTGACAGCCTCGTTGCCCGCGCCGTCGCAGACCGTCCCTCATCAGGCGGTTCATGAATCGCATCCGCCGCCGATGGCCGCCCTGCCGGCGCAGCATCCGGCGCAGCGTCCGGCACCGCCCCCGGCGCAGCATCCGGCGCCGACCGCTTCCTCCGCCCCGGCCCAGACGCAGCCGGGTGGCAGGCAGGTGCAGCTCGCGGCACTCGGCTCGGAAGAGGCCGCGCGGACCGAATGGCAGCATTTGGCCAAGCGGATGCCGGATCTGTTCAACGGCCGGCGGCCGGCTTTCTCCAAGACCGAGCATGACGGCCACGCGCTCTGGCGTCTGCGCATCGGCGGCTTTACCGACACCGCACAGGCGACGATCTTCTGCGAGCGCGTCCGCGCCAAAGGCGCTGGCTGTTCCGTCGCCAGCTTCTGAGAGACCGTTTGAGCACTCTAGCGGGTCGGTCCGTCGGGTCTTTTCCGCGCTGGATTCGTCGGCTGCTTGCCCCGATGTCCCCGCATCGGGACGGCGCAACCTCCTTTCCAGCACGAAAAATCCCTCGCCGGCCCTCAACCGCTAGAGTGCTCAAACGGTCTCTGAGCGGCGACCGCCGCGCATGAAGGCGGCGATCGTCGGCATCGCCGGGCCGGAGTTGAGCGGGGCGGAGGCGGCCATGCTGCGCGCCCATTGCCCGGCCGGCGTCATCCTGTTCGCCCGCAACATCCAGGAACCA
>PKWQ01000283.1 GCA_003133265.1 Acetobacteraceae bacterium | reverse complement strand
TAGACGTTCGGCCCGTCATTGGTCAGCGCGCACAGTTCCTGCGCCGCGCCGGCAAGGCCGCCGACGACGAGGAAGTCGGTCGGGTTCGGGATCAGCGCCGGCACCGCCTGCTGGCGGTTCAGCACCGGGGCGGGCTGGTTAGAGGAGGTAATCCGCTTGTGTTGTGCCATGATATGATTTCCCCCTCAGAACTTCTTGGCGCCGATCAGGCGCTGGCCGAGCAGCACGGCGACGGCCTGCCCGGAGTGGAAGGCCATGGTCAGCGCGGCGGTGGCCACCTCGATCACTTCGCCGGGCGCGTCGGCGCGCAGCACGATGACGCCCATCGCCTCCAGCACCTTCTGGGTCGCCTGCCCCATCGGGAACTGCCAGGGATTGCCCTCGCCGAAATCGCCGCGCATGGAAATCAGCATCAGCAGCGGGAAGCGCCCGCCGGCGGTCAGCGAGAGCATATTGATGCAGTTGCCGGCGCCGGAGGATTGCATCAGCAGCACCGAGCGCGCGCCGCCGAGATCGGCGCCAGCGGCGAGCGCGATGCCCTCCTGCTCGGTGGTCAGCGGAATGGAATGCACGTCAGGATCGGCCAGCGAACTGTCGATCAGCACCTTGTGCCCGGCATCCGGCACATAGGCGATCTGGGTCACGCCATGCTGGCGCAACAGATCGTACAGCTGGTACGGCCACTTGGCCGCGCCCGTCTCCCCGTCATGCTCCGCCATCGTCTGCTCTCCCCTCGTCCGGTTGCCGCTGGTCACAGGATGGAGCGACTGGCGGCGGGACGCAATGCGGGGGGCGTCAGACCAGGAGGCGCTCGGGAATGCGCAGGCCGAGCCGCAGCGGCACGTTCCACTGCTCGCGCACTTGGCGCAGCGGGCGGAAGCCGGCGCGAATATAGGCAGGCAGCGCGCGCGGGTGATCGGCGGTGCAGGTGTTCACCGTCACCGCCAGCGCGCCCTGCGCCCAGGCCAAATCCACCGCGTGACGCAGGAAGGCGTAGCCGGCGCCATGCCCGATCATGTGCGGCATCAGACCGAAATAGCTGAGATTGACCGCCGGCCACGCGCGCGCATCGAGTTCGAAGAACCCGCCCGCCTCGCCGCCCTGATACAATACGTGGATGGAGACAGCCGGCTCCGCCAGCAGCGCCGCCAGTTCGTCGTCCGAGACGGTGCGGCGCAGCCACCAGACATAGTCCGCGCCCACGGTGTTGTAGAGGTAACGGTAGAACCCCACCGAGCAGGCGGCGACCTGCTCCAGCCGCGTGCCAACCGGCAAGGCCGGCGGATCGTCGGCCGGCCGGCGGTCCATGCGCAGAAACGTGACCGTCACGCCAACGCGGGCGACCGGTTCCATGGGTACGGCCCGCACCCGCTCAATCGTCGAGGAAGCTGCGCAGCTTGCGGCTGCGGCTGGGATGCTTCAGCTTGCGCAGCGCCTTCGCCTCGATCTGGCGGATACGCTCGCGCGTCACGTTGAACTGCTGGCCGACCTCTTCCAGCGTGTGGTCGGTGTTCATGCCGATGCCGAAGCGCATGCGCAGCACCCGCTCCTCGCGCGGAGTCAAGCTGGACAGCACCCGCGTGGTGGCCTCGCGCAGGTTGGCCTGGATCGCCGCGTCCAGCGGGATGACCGCCGCCTTGTCCTCGATGAAATCGCCGAGATGGCTGTCTTCCTCGTCGCCGATCGGCGTCTCCAGGCTGATCGGCTCCTTGGCGATCTTCAGCACCTTCCGCACTTTCTCCAGCGGCATGCCGAGTTTCTCGGCCAGCTCTTCCGGCGCCGGCTCGCGGCCGATCTCGTGCAGCATCTGGCGCGAGGTACGCACCAGCTTGTTGATCGTCTCGATCATGTGCACGGGAATACGGATGGTCCGTGCCTGATCGGCGATCGAGCGGGTGATCGCCTGACGGATCCACCAGGTAGCATAGGTCGAGAATTTGTAGCCGCGGCGATACTCGAACTTATCGACCGCCTTCATCAGGCCGATATTGCCCTCCTGGATCAGGTCCAGGAATTGCAGGCCGCGGTTGGTGTATTTCTTGGCGATGGAGATCACCAGCCGCAGATTGGCCTCGATCATCTCCTTCTTCGCCCGCGCGCTGTCGCGCTCGCCCCGGCTCACCGTCATGTAGACGCGGCGGAACTCGCTGATCGGCAGACCGGTATCGGTTGCCACCGAGGAAATCTGGCTCCGAATTTTGGCGATCTCGTCGGTGTATTTCAGGGTGAAGGCCTTCCACCCCTTGCCGGTCAGGCGGGAGACGCGATCGGCCCAGTTGGGGTCGAGCTCGTAGCCCCGGTAGTATTTCAGGAACTCCTCGCGGTTGACCTTGCAGGATTCGGCCAGACGCAGCATCTGGCCTTCCAGCCCGGTCAGGCGCTGGTTGAGCTGCTTGAGCTGCTGCACCAGCTCCTCGATGCGGTTGTTGTGCAGCCGCACCTGCTCGACCTTGGTGACCAGTTCCTCGCGCAGCTTCTCGTAGCTCTTTTCCGAACGCGCATTGACCTGCTCGCCGGAGGTCATGGTCTCGAGCCGCTTGTGCTGCATCTTGTGCAGCTTCTTGTACAGCGCCTCGATCTCCTCGAAGGTGATCAGCACTTCGGGCTTCAGCTTCTCCTCCAGCGCGGAGAGCGACATGCCCGGGCCTTCGCCCTCGCCGTCCTCGTCGTCGTCAGCGGCGGGCGCGGCATCGAAACCCTCGACAACGATCTCGGCGCCGTCGACGACCGCTTCCGGCGGTGGCGCGCCGGCAATCTGGGTCGCCTCCAGGTCGACGATGTCGCGCAGCAGCATGCGCGCGGCCTTCAGCGCCTCATGCCAGGCGATGATGGCGCGGAACGTCAGCGGGCTTTCGCACAGCCCGCCGATCATCATGTCGCGGCCGGCCTCGATCCGCTTGGCGATGGCGATCTCGCCCTCGCGCGACAGCAGCTCGACGCTGCCCATCTCGCGCAGATACATGCGTACCGGGTCGTCGGTGCGGCCTAGGCTCTCGGCGTCGACATTGCCGGTCTGCTCGTCTTCCGGCTCGTCCTCGGCCTTCTCGGGCTTGACGACTGGCGCTTCGCCGTCCTCGCTCTCCTCGCCCTCGACGACCTGGATACCCATCTCGGAGAGATTGGCCATCACGTCCTCGATCTGTTCCGAACTATTCTGATCCGGTGGCAGAACAGCATTGAGCTCGTCGAAGGTAATGTAGCCCCGCTCCTTGCCTCTGGCGATCAGCCGCTTCACCGCGGCCGACTGCACATCCAGCAGCGTGGTCTCGACATCCTGCTCGACGGTCGCGGTATCGCCGCCAACAGCTGGTTTCGTCGCCATCGATCAGTTCACTCCGAAAAAGACAATTGGCCGGGACAAATCTGTCTGGCCGCGTGCGGCGAGATGCGTGGCTCGGGTCATGTGTCGGCCTCTCCCTGTTCGCCGCGCCGCAGCGCGTCGCGTGCCGCACAGAGCGCAATCAGCCGGCGCTGCGCCGCTTCGTCCGCCCGTTCGGCAAAATCGCGGCTAGCCGCCGCGACCTCCTCCTCCAGCCGGCCTCGATGCATCAGCCCAAAAATATGCCACCAGCCCGCCTCGGCCTCCGCCGGCATGGCATCGGATGCGGCGCAGGCCGGCAGCGGGACGGGCACCGCCGAAAGGGCCTGCGCGACTTCCATCGCCAAACCGGAAACGGTCAGGTGGGACATCAGTGCCGCAGTGTCAAGCTCATGGCTGGTCTCCGCGCCACGATGCTCCCACCATTCGAGCACGCGGTCCCGCAGCCGGGCGAGCGGGGCGGGCAGCTCCAGGGCCGCGAAAGTGTGCTCCACGTCGTTCAGCAGCGCGGGGTGGCGCAGCAGGATCGCGGTCAGGATACGCTCGCGCTCCGCCGTCGCGGTGCTCTCGACGATGCGCGGGCGCACGACCGGGCGCGGCGAAGGCTTGGCGCCCGGATGCTGGCCGGGTCGGCGGTCGGCGCCGCGCTCGGGGCGACGGGAAGAACGCTCGGCAAAGAAGCGGTCCAGCAGCGCGGCGCGGTATTCCCCGGCCAGCGAGCGGTCGGGGATGCGTTTGGCGGCCTCCTCCAGACGGGCGCGGAAGGCGGCGCGCTGCTCCGGCGAGCTGGCGCCACCTTCGCGCAACAGGTCGTACAACGCCTCGGCCAGCGGGCGGGCGCCGTCCAGCACCGCCTGGAAGCCGGCCGGCCCCTGGCGGCGGATCAGCGTGTCCGGGTCCTCGCCTTCCGGCAGGGTGGCAAGCCGCAACGTCCGCTCCGGTCCCAGCT
>PKWQ01000054.1 GCA_003133265.1 Acetobacteraceae bacterium | reverse complement strand
GTAACCCTCCGCCGAAGACCGCGGTTTAGGTCGGCCGCTTTCGACGGGTGGTAGGCGGGCGTGACCATCGTTTGGCGAGGGCAGCCAGGGCACCGGCGTGGCGCTGGACATCGACGGCCGCCGGATCGAAGTGGCCGCCGACCCAGGTGACCATCTCAGCGTGCTGTTCGTGGTCTGGATCGGCCATCGCTTCGAGGAAGTCGCGGTAGCCCCAGGGTCCGCCGACATCCTCCGGCGGACAGTGCCCGGTGGCTTCGACCAGGCGCGGGTATGCGACCCCAGGCACGGCGTCGCCGATGCGTTCGATGCGGATCGTGTGCTCCCACCCGTCGCCGAAGTCGTAAAGGTATTTCAGCGATTTGACACCGACATCCTCCAGGACATCGACGAGGCGGGCCTTGCGGGCATCGAGACGCCCGTCGCCGAAGTCCGGGTCAGGCACACCCCAGCCGATGTCGCGGGCGCGGAACTCATAGAGATGGCTGTCGGTCCAGCCCAACGCCGCCTGGAGGACCTGGTGCAGTCGGTCGAGGCGGATGGCGAGCGGCACCTCGACCCGACGCAGGACGGCGGGTTCGACACCATCGAGCTTGATCCGGAGTTGGGCGATGCTGACGGCGGTCATGCCGCCAGGCTACGGTCCTCGCGACGCCGCGACCAGTGCCAGGGCAACAATTCGTCGATGCGGGAGGCCGGGTGCCCGGCGATGCGCGCCAGCACGTCGGCGAGCCAGGCCTGTGGATCGACGTCGTTCATCTTGGCCGTGACGATCAGGCTGTACATGATCGCGGCGCGCTCACCGCCCCGATCGGAACCTGCGAACAGCCACGACTTGCGGCCCAGGGCGATGCCACGCAACGCGCGTTCCGCGGCATTGTTCGACAGGCAGATGCGCCCATCGCCAAGGAACCGGGTGAACGCGGTCCAACGCTTGAGCATGTAGTCCATGGCGCGGGCGAGATCGTTGCCGCGCGATAGTTTGGCTCGCTGCTCGCGCATCCAGGTTGCCAGATCAGCGACCAAGGGCGCGCTGAGCTTCTGGCGGACAGCACGGCGCTGCTCGGCGTTCTGGCCATTGATGCCCCGCTCGATATCGAACAGCGCGTCGATGCGCCGAACCGCCTCGAGTGCCAGCGGTGAGATCACCGCAACCGCCTTGCCGCGAGCCTTGCGGCGAGCGTTCTCGGCCAGATCCGCCATCATGAAGAACGGGCGACGGGCATGCACCCAGCACGCCGCTTCCAGGATCGGGCCCGGACTTCGACCTGGCGCATACAGTTCGCCGTAGCCACCATAAGCGTCAGCCTGCAGGATGCCGGCATAGTTTGCCAGATGACCCCGGGGGTGCTCGCCGCGGCGGTCGCGCGAGTAGTAGAACACGGCCGAAGCAGCGGTTCCGCCGAACGGACGATCGTCGCGGACATAAACCCAGCTTCGCCCGGTATCGGTTTTGCCTTTGGCAAGGACAGGAACCGTGGTGTCGTCACCATGCAGGCGTTCGGCTGCCAGGACATGGGCCTCGAGGCATTTGAACAACGGCATCAGCGCCACCGTGCAGGCGCCGACCTGATCGGCCAGGGTCGACAGGCTGATCGGCACACCCTCGCGGACGTAGCGTTCGGCCTGCCGGTTGAGCGGCTGATGCTGCCCGAACTTCTCGAACAGGATCATTGCCAGCAGATTGGGTCCGGCCCAACCGCGGGGGATCACGTGGAACGGCGCGGGGGGCTGGGCGATGGTCTCGCAATCACGGCAGGAGAACTTCTCCCGGACGTGCTGGATCACCTTCCACTGACGAGGGATTACCTCCAACGTCTCGGTGATATCCTCGCCCAGTTTCGACAGCCGTCTGCCGCCGCAACCGGCGCAGCACGTCGGAGGCGGCACTATCACACGCTCACGTGGAAGGTGCTCGGGGAATGGCTTGCGGGCCGGCCGCTTGCGGGTGAATGACGTCACCGTCGTGGTCTGGGCCGCCGCCATCTCGGCGGCGAGCTCATCCTCGGTCGCCGACGCCTCCAATTCCTCCAGTTGCAGTTCCAGTTGCGCCAACAGCCGGGCGCTGCGCTCCGAGCGGGGTCCGAAGCGATCCCGGTTGAGCTTTTCGATCTCCAGCTTCAGATGGACGATCAGGGCCTGGTCCTCGGAGCGCCGAGCCCGAGCCGCGGCAACCTCGGCGCGCGCCGCAATCAGCGCCACCTTGAGTGCGTCGACATCGTCGGGAAGCGTTTCCGCGTGCAGTGCCATATCGTGAAGTGAATCAGATCGATACCGCGTTGCGCCAGTGAAAACATGCTGTGTCGGTTCTCAATCGTACCGTCAGCCGGCGATTTGCGGTCGCCAGGTCAGCCGCGGATTACGCCAGTCGATCCCATCGAGCATGTAAGCCAGCTGCGCCGCCGAAATGCCGATCACGCCGTTCGCCGGCGCGGGCCAGATGAACGTGCCGTGCTCAAGTCGCTTGATATAGAGCGACATGCCGAGGCCATCGTGCCAGAGAATCTTCACCAGATTGCCGCGGCGTCCCCTGAAGACATATAAGTCTCCGGCATGAGGATCACGCTTCATCGCCTCTTGTACTTGCAGCGCCAGGCTGTTCATCCCCCGCCGCATATCGGTGGCGCCAACCGCCAGCCAGACCCGCATGCCGCTCGGAACCGGAATCATTGCCGCGACAAAATCTTGATCACGCGCGCGAGGGACGCCGGATCCACGTCGGCCGCGACGATCACCCGATCGCCACCGGCGAGGACAATCTCCATCCGGCCAGCAACCGTTGTTGCCGGCAACGCCGAAAGGGCAACTTCGGAGGTGAGCGCCGCTGGCAGGAACCGTACCCCCTCCTCAGCGACGCCTTCGGCAATCTCGCCCAACTCCCGACGCCAGGTGAACAGCATATTGGCGTTCAGGTCGTGCCGACGCGCCACGATCGATACCGAAGCACCCGGCGCAAACGTCTCCGCTACGATCTGCCACTTCTCATCCGCGGACCAAAGTCGGCGCCGACGCCGTTCGCCATTGGCCGTAGCTCGGCGTGCTTGCTTAACATCTGACATCAACGATCGTGCCCACCATCGCTTCGTGGACACGATCATCGTGTCACACGCTTGCTACAGGGTCCGCGAATTAGCCCAAGCCTGTCCAGGCGGCCTCCGGCGGAGGGATAC
>PKWQ01000020.1:576-3931 GCA_003133265.1 Acetobacteraceae bacterium | reverse complement strand
TGCCGCAGGCGATGCTGTTTGTGCGCGGCGAAAACTCAGGGCTAAGCCACAACCCTCTGGAAAGCACGACGAGCGCCGACATGCAGCTCGCCGTCGAAGCCTTCCAGTGTCTTTTGAACAACCTTGCCGCGAAAACGAAATGAGTGACTACAACAAGCTTGACGCCTGGATTGACGCCCATTTCGACGAAGAGGTACGCTTCCTGCAGGAACTGATCCGCGTTCCCACCGACACCCCACCCGGCAATAACGCGCCGCACGCCGAACGCACGGCCGAGCTGCTCAAGGGCTTTGGCTTCGAGGCCGAGAAACACGCGGTGCCGCAGGCCGACGTGAAAGCCTATGGCCTCGAATCGATCACCAACCTGATCGTGCGCCGCCGCTATGGCGAGGGCAGGACCATTGCACTCAACGCCCACGGCGATGTGGTGCCGCCCGGCGAAGGCTGGACCAAGCCGCCCTATGGCGGCGTGATTGAAGACGGCAAGATCTATGGCCGTGCTGCGGCCGTCAGCAAGTGCGACTTCGCGACCTTTACCTTCGCCGTGCGCGCCCTCGAAGCACTGGATGCGAAGCTCAAAGGTAGCGTGGAGCTGCATTTCACGTACGACGAGGAATTCGGCGGCGAAATGGGCCCGGGCTGGCTGCTCAAGCAAAAGCTCACGAAACCCGATCTGATAATTGCCGCAGGCTTCAGCTACGAGGTCGTGACCGCCCACAACGGCTGTCTGCAAATGGAAGTGACGGTCAACGGCAAAATGGCGCACGCCGCCGTGCCCGACACCGGCGTCGACGCGCTGCAGGGAGCGGTGCAAATCCTCAATGCGCTCTATGCCCAGAATACCCTGTACAAGCAGGTAGCGTCCCAGGTCGCTGGCATCAAGCACCCCTACCTCAACGTCGGCCGCATCGAAGGCGGCACGAACACCAACGTTGTGCCCGGCAAGGTGATGTTCAAGCTCGATCGCCGCATGATCCCCGAAGAGAACCCCACCGAGGTCGAAGCCAGCATTCGCAAGGTCATCGCCGATGCGGCCGCGCAATGCCCGGGTATCACGGTAGCTATCAAGCGCCTGCTGCTGGCCAATTCAATGAAGCCGCTGCCGGGTATCCAGCCCCTGGTCGATGCTATCCAAAAACACGGCATGCAAGTATTTGGAGAGCCCATTCCCGCCATGGGCACACCGCTGTACACCGATGTGCGCCTCTACGCCGAGGCCGGCATTCCCGGCGTGATCTACGGTGCCGGGTCGCGAACCGTGCTTGAATCGCACGCCAAGCGGGCCGACGAACGGCTCGAACTGGAAGACCTGCGCCGCGCCACCCAGGTGATTGCACGCACCCTGCGCGATCTGCTTCGTTGAGAGTGGAGCGCCCGAACGTCGCATGCGCTTTTTACGAATAGCATCGCCAGCGCGCCGCGCAATGACGACATTGATGCCAAGCTCATGGCGAGAACGCTGAACGATATGCGGGGATGATTCCATTCAAAACAGTAAAAACTGAGTAACCCGCCAATCCGCCGGATGTTCGGGTTTACCTCCCTCTTGACTGAGGGGTCCCCTATACCCATAAGGGATTGGGTGTAGTGAAATCGACCTCCTCATCGACCAGTTGCAGCAGCTTGCGGATACGCGGCCGGTGGTCGTCGCGGCGCCATTGAAACGCGTATTGCAAGCCCGGAAACGGAGTATCGCTTTTCAGCTCGACCAGAGCATTACGGTCGACCAAGGTGCGCAACCAGACGTCGGGGAAAAAACTGATGCCGACGCCGGCCGTCACCAATCCGGCAATGGCGCCGAGGTTGTTGCAGACCAAACGCCGTCCCACTTCAAAATTGTTGACGGCCAGCCACTTGTCCAGGATCCGCGTCGATCCGGCGCCCGCGGGCATGCTGATGACGGTGAGTTTGCGCAATGCGTCGCCGGTGAGGCGGGTGTTTCCCAGCATCAGATCGGGCGGCCCCGCCCATGTATAACGCACATCCGCAATGATCTGGCCGGTCAGGGAGTTGCGGGTCGACAATCGGGCCACCACCGCAAAGTCCAGCTCGCCGCGATCCAGCCGTTCTTCCAGTGCCTCGCCCACGTCCACGTGCGGTTCGAGCACAAGCCGAGGGTAGACGGTGCGGGTGCGGGTGACCAGCTTGGGGAGCCATGTCGTGGCGCCCAGCTCGCCCACGCCAAAGCGGCAGAGGCCCGACAACGTGTCGGAGTCGGCCATCAGACCGCGGACGGCGTCGGCGGATTCGAGCAGGTTGCGCGCCAGCGGCAGCAGCATCTCGCCGGCTTCGGTCATCGACGCGCGGTGACCCGAGCGATCGAACAGGGGCCTGCCCAACTGACTTTCCAGTTCCAGGATGCGCTTGGACAAGGACGACTGCGATACATGCAGGCGTTCGGCGGCAATCGAAAAATTGGTGGAGACGGCGGCCCAATAAAAGGCTTCGAGCTGTTTCAGTGTCACACTGCCAGCCTCGGCGGATAATACATATATGCAAAAAAGCGATGAGGATTATCCACATATTATCGCTTTTCCTAGAAAGGACCGAGTGCTAAATTGCCCCCAAGAAAGGAACGTCACCACCCCGCTTCGGCGACTGACAGCCGACCGGCGGCCTTTCTATTCAATAAAAATCAATAACGGAGGAAGACCAAGTGCCTGCATACGGTTTTAATATTTTTACGCGCCCGACCACGGTCAGCGATCACGAACTCAATGCCTTCAAGGGCCTCGCCGTCGCCAACATCAGCGACGTCATGAGCCGCACCACGGGTACCGCCGCGCTGCGCCCTTATCACGCCGGACGCACCATGCTCGGACGAGCGTTGACCGTCAAGACCCGCCCGGGCGACAACCTGATGGTGCATAAGGCGATCGATCTGGCGGGGCCGGGCGACGTCATCGTCGTGGATGCGGGCGGCGACGGCACCAATGCCATTATTGGCGAGATCATGGTGGCGCTGGCGACGTACCGCGGCATCGCGGGCTTCGTCATCGACGGCCACATTCGCGATACGGATTCGATCGCACGCGGAAACTTTGCGGTCTTCGCCCGCGGCGTGTCACATCGCGGACCCTATAAGGACGGTCCGGGCGAAATCAATGTGGCGGTATCGATCGACGGCATGGTCGTGCGCCCTGGCGACATCATCGTGGGCGACGGCGACGGCCTGATCGCCGTATCGCCGGCGGATGCAGGCAAAATTGCCGCGCTCGTCGCAAACGTTCAGAAAGCCGAAGCAGCGGTGCTGGCCTCCATCGCAGCGGGCACAGTGGACAGAGCTTGGGTGGATGCGACCCTCAAGAGCAAAGGCGTCATCTGATCAGGAGCACTCGATGCCATCTTCTACCCG
>PKWQ01000020.1:0-524 GCA_003133265.1 Acetobacteraceae bacterium | reverse complement strand
CGCCCTCGAAGCGGCTCACGTCTATCACGTATCGGCAGCCAAGGACGAGCTGTTGCCGCACTGGTTCGTCAGCCGGAGCATGTTGCAACGCTGTCCGAACCTGCTCTGCGTGTCGTCGTCCGGCGCCGGCTACGATACCGTCGATGTGGACGCTTGCACGAAAGCCGGAGTCGCCGTCTTGAATCAGGCCGGAGGCAACGCCAACTCGGTGGCCGAGCACGCCCTGGGCCTGATGCTGGCGGTATCGCGGCGCATCAATGAATCCGACCGGCGTCTGCGGCGCGAACACGGATTTTCGCGCGAAGACGTGATGGGCCGCGAGCTGAGCGACAAGGCGCTGGGCGTAGTCGGAATCGGGCATATCGGCACCCGCATGGCGGCCCTGGCCAAGGCGTTTGGTATGACCGTCCTGGCCGCGGATCCCGAACTCAGTCCGGCAGAAATCATTCAACGCGGCGCCACGCCGGTATCGCTGGACGAGTTGCTGGCGCAGTCCGACATTGTGTCGCTGCATTGTCCCCGTA
>PKWQ01000011.1:2324-5719 GCA_003133265.1 Acetobacteraceae bacterium | reverse complement strand
GGTCCGTCGTCCAGCGCGCCACGCCCTTGGCCGTGGCCAGCATCCTCAGCCGCTCGGCATTCCGCCCCACCAGAATCGGATCTGGCAGAACGCGGTCCCCGTCCGCGAGCAGTAGACCGCCTTCGGCCCGGATCGCCAGAAGCGCGCGCAGATGCTGGCCGGTAGCCAGACCGCCTGTGGCGCCGTTGACGATGATTCCCAAGCGCCGATCGGCCATCGTGTTCTCCTGTTCCAGGCCAGTTTGTTGCCTATCCTCCTTCAGATCAGAGTCTTTCGCCGCCATTGAAAACGCGCGCCGATTGAGCCCGTCGGAATCCGCGGATCATGGGTGAGGTTGGGCCGCTGACCCTCACGATAGATACCACCACGCCATGGTTGTGCCCAGCTTCTTCCCTGGCCGGAATGCGAGACGCGGCTGGCGGGCTATTGCGCCGCTCTCGGCATTGTTCGGCCGACGCTGAAGAGACCGTCCAGAACCTGAGATGGGGTGGTGGTGCTCGGTGGCGTCACCACGACCGTGAAAGTGGCGCAGATGCGTCTGTGCCACAGCCGGATATAGTTTGTCCGTGCGTATCCGCGCGAGACACAGGAATTGGTGTTCGATGCGCATGAGAAGGCGCTCGCGTTTTTCCGCAGCGCCTGCCAGCGGAGCCATCTACGACAACACGCGCCGCATCGATCGTCACCTGTCGGCGTAACCTCGGAAGCGGAAACTTCGTGTTCAGCAGTGCTACCCTGCCCGTTGTATGGCGTCATCCACTTTGGTACGTCAATGCCGTCGGGGGTGTCCACCCATCAGCACACGGACCAGCTCAGACCCATGGTCCAATAATTCGCGGCGGTCCCGACGAAGGCAGCGCCGGCGCACCCAATACGATCGACAATCCGCGCGCCGCCTCGGCCAAGTTGCGGGCCATGGTTTTGACATCGGCTCTGCCAAATCGCCCGACCGGTCCGCTGACAGTTAAGGCGCCGACCAACTCTTTGATGCCTCCAAACACGGGTGTCGAGATCGACGCAGTCTGTACGTCGTACACGCCGGAAGTCGCATAGACCAAGGCTGGCGAGACGGCGGCATCAGGCCAGGTTGACAACGCGAGCACCCGTCCGGTGGATGTCGCATCGAGGGGTACCAATGTGGCCGGCTTCTGGAAGTCGCGCACAGCCTGCGGCGATTCGACACGAAACAGGCAAAGCCGATAATACTTCTGCCGGATATGGAAGGCTGCACTTTCCCGTGTCCCGCCGGCCAAGCTCTGCAGCACCGGCAAGACATGCTGATCCAGCCGGAAGTTACTGGTATAGGCCGCCCCCAGCTGCATCAACTTGGCGCCGAGCCCGCTACGCCAACCTGCCGCCGGTCAGCGCCACGGCGGTGCTCGATGCGGACACGAAGGCCGCGATCCCGAACGGCCCCGACATGCTGAAGCTGATCGGCCGACCGGACTGGAAGCTGGTCAACCAGCACCGCGCGACCTGGATCGATCGCTGGAACCGCGAAATCGTCAGTTGAGCGAAGGCGGCCGGGTCACGACCGGCCGCCATCCACCGACAGGACCTGGCCGGTGATCCAGTTTGCCTGCTCGCTCGCGAAGAACAAGGTCGCCGTCGCGATGTCCTCTGCCTTGCCCAGCCGCTTCGTGTGCAAGCTTTCCACCAGCCGGCGCTGGCCCTCCGGGCCGTAGCCCTCCCACTGCAGCTCGGTCGTTGGATTGCTGCGGATCAGGCCGGGCGCGACCGAATTCGCGGTGATCCCGTACTGGGCGAGGCCGACCGAGAGCTGCTTTGTCAGCCCGATGACGGCATGCTTGGCCGAGGTATAGGCGTGCAGCCCCGTCAGGCTCGGCCGCAGCCCCGCACCCGACGAGATGATGACGATCCGGCCCCATCCGGCCTTCCGCATGAACGGCGCCGCCGCCTGGGAGAGCCACAGGGCGCCTTCCACGTTGGCGCCGAACACCCGGCCCCAGTTCTCCTCGGTGACGTCCTCGAATGGCAGATCGGCCAGCCCGCAGACCCCGCCGGCGGCAAGGGCGAGGATGTCGATCCGGCCTTCCTGCCCGGCGATCTCCTGCACCAGCGCGTTGCTGGCAGCACGATCGGACAGGTCCAGCACATGTGCCGTGGCCCCGATGTCGGTTGCCGTGCGCCGCACGTTCTCGTTGATGTCGGCCAGATGCACGCGGGCGCCGGCGTCGCGGAAAGCCGTGGCGATTGCGCGGCCGAGGCCCTGTGCCGCGCCGCTGACAATCACGACGCGCTGATCGAACCTGATATCCATGGTGTCTTTCCTCCCTATACCCGCAGCAATTCGAGCAGGTTGTCGTCCGTCATGGGTCGCCTGCCGTCCTCGATCTCGTGGATCATCTCGGTCAGCTTGCGGCACTTGGGGCAGTCCATGCCGTTCGCGGCGCCGGCCTCCACCACTGGCAGCACCTGGACGTCCACCTCGGTTCGCCGCTTGCGGATCGCGAGGTCACGCCAGATCCCGGAATGGGTCTTGGCGTTCGGGCGGTTGAAGGCGACCATCGCGGCCACCGATTGGCGGGCCTGCTCCTCGGTCGCCTCGGGCGTGAAGGCTGCGGGATCGAAGCCATTGAAACCGCGCTGCCCGACGCCGATCCGGGTCGCGACCGCGTTCACCTCGCCGCCCAGCGCGCGCCAAAGCGGCAGCAGTTCGGGCCGGGCCAGGCAGTCCGCGATCCCAAGCTGGCCCAGCGCCTGCGCGAACAGCAGGGATGCGTAGCCGAGTTTGCCCCACAGGTAGGACTGGATGTCGTCGCTCATGATCGCACCCGGCTCGAACCCATCGCGGATCGTCACGTGCAGCGCCTTCAGGCGGTCGGTGATCCGCCCGTCCAGCTCGCCCAGCACGAAGGCCCCGTGGTTGCCGAACAGGATCTCGCCCGAGCCGACCCAATCGGCGCCTTAGTTGACGAAGGCGCCGATCGTGCGCTCGCGCCCGACCACATCGGCGATGATCGCCTCACACAGCCCGTTCTGCAGCGAGAGCACGTAGCCGCCGGCCGAGAGATGCGGCAGCAGGGCCTGGCTCGCTGCCGCGGTGTGCTGGGCTTTGACGCACAGATAGATGTGATCCCAGGTTCCCGAGAGCGCGTCGGGCACGAAGGCCGGCGCGGTGATGCGCAGTGCCTCGATGGGGCCGGTGATCGCAAGGCCGCGCGCCGGATCGCCGATCGCCGCAACGTGCTCGGCCTCGATGTCCACGAAGGTGACATCGTTCCCGGCGCGCTTCAGGAATGCGCCGGCGGTGCCGCCGATGGCGCCCGCCCCCCAAATCAAGATCCGATCCGGCATTCCCGTCTCCTTGTTCTGTTGCGATCAGCCTGCCGCCCGGTCGAGCTCGCCACCGAGCTCCTGGCGGACGATGTTGT
>PKWQ01000011.1:0-2286 GCA_003133265.1 Acetobacteraceae bacterium | reverse complement strand
ACCGCGGCCGCGGCGGCCAGCCCCACCTGCGTCCGCTCCGGCTGGTTGATCAGCGCGCTCGGGCCGCGGCTATACACGGTTTCGGCCCGGCAACCCCAGGCGGAAGCGGTACTCTCCGCCAGCTCGGCCAGGCGCCGCTCCAGCAGCGTGCGCACCTGCGGCGAATAGCTGCGCGCCGTACCGGCGATCAACAGCTCCGACGGGACCACATTCGGCGCCTCGGCCGAACCGGCAGAGATGTGGCCCACGCTCAGCACGGCGGTATCGAGCGGAGCGATGTTGCGCCCGACGATGCCTTGCAGGCCCAGGATGAAATGCGCCTGGGCATAGGTGATGTCGGTCGACAAATGCGGTGCCAAGCCGCCATGCCCACCCACGCCGCGGAACGTAACGTGCCAGGAATCCGCCGCGGCCAGCATCGGTCCGGTGCAGCTTGCGAAAGTGCCGACCGGCATCCCCGCGGTGTTGTGCAGCCCGTATATGGAATCGCAGGGGAAGCGGTCGAATAGTCCGTCCGCCAGCATGGCGAGCGCGCCGCCGCGCCCCTCCTCGGCCGGCTGGAAAATCAGATGCAGGGTGCCGCCGAAATCTGGGTTCTGCGCCAGGTACCGCGCCGCCCCCAGCAGCATCGTCGTATGCCCGTCATGGCCGCAGGCGTGCANNTCCATGTCGGCGCGCAGCCCGATCGCGCGCTGACCGGGCCGGTGTCCGGTGATGGTGCCCACCACGCCTGTGCCGCCGACGCCCTCAGTGACCGCGACACCCCATTCGCGCAGCTTTCCCGCGACCAGGGCGGCGGTCCGCGTCTCCTCCATCCCGAGCTCGGGATGGGCGTGGATGTCACGCCTGATGGCGATGAACTCAGGCTGATGGGTCGCAAGCCACTCACGCATATCGGGCTGCATCTGCATCTCCATTGAGGGTGCGCCTTGTTGAGATTGCACCGGTCACGACACTATGCGGGCACGGCGGGCCAGCACGACAACCTGGACGGCCGCCATCACGGCAAGCTGCCCCGCCACGGCGACGAACGGCACCCGGTAGCCGTCCGTCCACGTGACCAGGGCGGAAAAGATCGAAGGCCCCGAGACGTAGCCCAGGAATGTCACCACCACGCTGCTGGACGTGACCTCGGCGATCTGGTCGGCCGCGNNCGCGGACAGGCGCGCAACCTCGGCCATGTAGATGCCGTTCCAGCTCGCCGCGAAGAAGCCCGTCGCCCCGGCAATCGCTGCCGCCAGCAGGAAGGGCGGTTGGTCCGGCAAGGCGCTGTAGCCGACCACCAGCGCCGCGGCGACGAAGGCCTGCGCGGTCAGGTTATGGGCGGGCCGGCCGGTGCGGTCGGCGAGCCAGCCGAGGAAGATGCGGGCGAACACGCCGGCGAACTGCATGCAGGCATAGACCATCCCGGCGGTGGCGAGCGGCAGGTGCCGGCCGGTCACGAGATACGTGACCGAGAACGAGAACAGCGACCCCTGAACGATGGCAAAGGAGAAGGCGAGCGCCGTGACCGACAGCAGGGCGGGATTCGCCCTCAGGAGGACGAATGGGGCGAAGACACGCTGGGGGTTGAACAGCACGGAAGGGCCGATCGGCGCGCCCGGCTCCCGCTCGGTGTCCAGCCGCTCGCGCGCGGGCGCGATGATGGTCACGGCCGCGAGCCCTATCACCACGGCGATCAACAGCGCCGTCGTCCAGCCCCAGGCCGCAGCCGCTGGGGCGAGGATGAGCCCCGCGAAGGCTCCGCCCGCGGGCGCCCCGGCCTGCTTGATCGAGAAGATCAGGGTCCGATGCTGCGGCGGCGCAGTGGCGGCCAGGATACGGCTGCCGGCCGGAGGCGACGGGCCATACCCTGCGCCCATGACGACGGCCGCGAGCACCAGCAGCGGCCACCAACCGCTGGAGGCGACCAGCAGGCCGGATACCGCCATCAGCGCCCCCACCTGCAGCATGCGGACGGGACCGATCCGTGCCAGAACCGGCCCGCCGAACAGCAAAGACAACACGGTCCCCAGCGAGTTGAGGGACGAGAGATTGCCTACCCGCTCCGGCGCAAGCCCGACGCCGGCTGTGAGCAGCGGCGCGATGATCGGCAGGCTCTGATCGAGGAACGAGGCCACCGTTTGCATGCCGAGCGTGGTCGCGAGCGCCAAACCCCAGACGGGAAGCCGCGGAGCCGGGAACGGCGTGGCCAGCATTTTGCTCACGGACGCAACCGGATCGAGGCAGCCATCATCGGCTCGCGGCAACAGGGCGGGGAAGGGGTAATGGGGCTGCACCGGTTTC
>PKWQ01000213.1 GCA_003133265.1 Acetobacteraceae bacterium | reverse complement strand
GGAGATCATCGCCGTCGCCAACCTGGAGCACGAGAAAGTAAATTTCGGCGGGGTATGGCACTCCGACACCACCTATCTGCCATGCCCGCCGATGGCGACGCTGCTGGTGGCGCGCGAACTGCCGCCCTATGGCGGGGACACGCTGTTCGCCAACCAGTATCTTGCCTACGAGACGCTGTCGCCGGGCATGCGCCGCTTCCTGGACGGCGCGGTCGGGGTATCGAATTCGGCCAAGGCGGACGTGACCCGCACGCGCGAGGATCGCCTGAAGACCGACGGCACCACGCGGGCGCGCGAGAACCTGATCGCCGAGCACCCGGCGGTGCGCACCCATCCGGAAACCGGACGCCGGGCGCTGTACGTGAACACCGCCCACACCGTGCGCTTCGCCGACATGACCGAGGAAGAAAGCGCGCCGATCCTGGAGTTTTTGTTCCGCCACCAGATCCGCCCGGAATTCACCTGCCGCTTCCGCTGGCAGCCCGGCTCGGTGGCGTTCTGGGACAACCGCTGCGCCCAGCATAATCCGATCAACGATTACCACGGGTTCCGCCGGATCATGCACCGGATCACGCTGGCGGGCGACACGCCGGTTTAGGGGCGGAATCCGCCATTTGAAAAATGCTTTTCATCTCCATTATGCCGTATCATGGCTCCCAGCCGCCCGACATGTTGGACACCGCCCGGGGGAAAGAGCGCCATGGCATCGTTTAGCCGGCAGTACGTCTGGACCGGCCCTTCCGGGGGTGGATTCAGCGACTTCCACAACTGGACGCCGGTCTTCCAGGATCAACTGCCGCCATCGGACAACGATCTTGTTATTTTCAACAGCGGCGGAGCGCTGTCGATCGATGGGCAGAATGGCGTTGTCGCCGAGATCGACGTCGTGCTGGGGACGACGCTGACCCTCCAGAACGGCCTGGAAGCGACCGGCACCGTCAACGGCGTTGCCCTCGATGTCAACAGCGGCGGCGTGGTGATCGTCGGCAGCGGCGGCGAGATGATCGGTATGGGCGCGGTCGACGTCATCGGCTTTACCGGAGCGGGCACCGTCATCGTCACCGCAGGCGGCCATATGGACGACAACGGCATGGTCCTCGGCGACAGNNCGGCGCCGGGACGGTGACGATCGATGGGGCGGGCTCGATCCTCGTCGTCGCCAACAATCTTCCGGGCGCCCCGAATGGGGTTCTCATCGTCGGCAACGCCGGCACCGGCGCACTGACAGTGCTGAACGGGGCGTCGCTGGGCAGCTCGTTCGCAACGCTCGGCGAGCAGGTGGGAGCGTTCGGCGCCGCGACGTTGGATGCCGCCGCGTGGTCCGCCGGCCTGCTCACCATCGGCAAGGCCGGCAGCGGCAGCGTCGCCGTGCAGGATGGCGGCGTCCTGACCACCGTCCAATTGGTGATCGGCGCCGGCGGCACGCTTGCTGCGTCTGGCTCGCTAACCAGCGTCGGCACGGTGACCACCAGTACCCTGACCATGACGGGCGGAACGCTTGACGTCACCCAGGGCGGCATCGTCGCCGTCGGTGCGGCGACCGGTCCCGCCGGCGCCGTGCTGGTCAACACCCTCTATGATTTTACCGGCCTCGGGATGCTGAACGGCAACGTGGTGCTGAACAGCCAAGGCACGTTGCAGGCGACAGGGGCTGCGTTGGGCGCCCTGACGGTAAACGGCAACGTCACCGGCACCGGCACACTCGAGCCGCTGATGACGCTCGACCTGAATGGTGCGGTGGCGGCCGGCATATCCGTCGCCTTCACGGCGCCGACGGCGCTTGAGGCCGGTGTGTTGGTGCTGACCGACGCGACGGAGGAGGGAGGTACCATCAGCGGCTTCGCCGATGGCAACACCATCGAGATCGTTGGGATTCACTTCACCAATGCCCTGTTCACGCCGGGCGCTCTGACCAATCCCGGCACGCTGGTCCTGTCCGGCGGCACCGAGACGCCGCTGTCCCTGCCGGTGGTCGGCGGCTACGCGCCAGGTGATTTCATCGCCACGTCCGACGTATCCGGCACCACGGTCACGCTTGCGCCATGCTTTGTCATGGGCACAAACATCGCCACCAGCGACGGCCCCGTGCCCGTTGAGCGGCTGGGTGTCGGGATGCACGTGCATGCGCAATTCGCCGGGCTGACACCGGTAAAGTGGATTGGCCACCGCTCCGTCGATTGCTGCCGCCATCCGCGTCCCAAGCAGGTCTGGCCGGTGCGGGTGCTGGCCGGGGCCTTCGGGCCCGGGCGCCCGCAGCGCGATCTGCTGCTGTCGCCGGATCACGCGATCTATGTCGATGATGTGCTGATCCCGGTGAAATACCTGATCAACGCCAGCACGATCGTGCAGGTGCCGATGGACGTCGTGACGTATTATCACGTGGAGCTGGCGTGCCACGACGTGGTGCTGGCCGAGGGGCTGCCGGCGGAGAGCTATCTGGACATCGACGACCGTTCCAACTTCGACAATGGCGGCGCGGTGGTGCGGATGCACCCCGACTTCGCCACCCGCGTCTGGGAAGCCGAGGGATGTGCCGAACTGGTGATCACCGGCCCGGTGTTCGATGGCGTGCGGCAAATGCTGGTGGGATGGGCGGAGAAGGCGGTGGCAACCACGCGGTCGCCCAAGCGGACTCGGCAACGCCACAAACGGGTGTGATTCTTTGACCGATGCCCCTTGCCGAGACCGTCGCCGGCAGGCGATTGTCGCCACATGAGCGGTCTGAATTCGCCTCCGGCTACCCAGGTGACAAGCCGGGCTCCGGCGCAGGGCGCAAGCCTGGCCGTGGCGCAACCGATGTCGACCGGTGAGACCGCCGACCAGGCGCTGACGCGCGCGCAATCCGCCGATCTAAATCCGCTGCTATGGGCGGGGAGTGACATTCCCCCTCACAACTCCAACTCCCAGTTCTGCCCGACCAGATCATGGCCAAAACTATGGTGGCGCTCCTCCTCGACCAGCAAAAAACCGGCTTCCTGGTAGATGCGCCGGGCGGCGGTCAGGATGTCGTTGGTCCACAGCGTGACCCGGCGGTAGCCGGTCTGGCGGGCGAAGCGGATGCACTCGGCCACCAGGCGCCGCCCGATCCCGAGGCCGCGCGCGTCCGGCTCCACATACAGCATGCGCAGCTTGGCGACCTCGTCGGACTGGCGGACCAGGAACACCGAGCCGACCACGGCGCCCTCGCGTTCCGCGATCCAGCAGCGCTCGCGCCTGGGGTCGAATTCCTTGATGAACCGGGCGACGATCTCGGCGAGCATCGCCTCGAATTGCTCGTCCCAGCCGTACTCCTGGGCGTAGAGCACGGCCTGGCGATGCACCACCCAGCCCATGTCGCCGGGCTGGTGCGGCCGCAGGATATAGGGAACCCGGGATTGCCGGCGGTCGTCCCCGCCCAGCAGCGCCTCGGCGGTGTCGAGGGCCGCCACCAGGCGCTGCTGCTGCGCCACCGTCAGCTTCTCCAGCATCGCCCCGATCTCGGCCTGGGAGCGGGCATCGATGACGGCGAACGCCTCCCGCCCCGCATCGGTCAGCGACAGCACGCTCTGCCGGCCGTCGGTTGCCGAGGGGCGGCGATCGATCAGGCCGCGCTCCTGGAAACCGCGCAGGATGCGGCTGAGATAGCCCGCGTCCAGCCCCAAATCGTTGCCCAGCTTCGCGGCGGTGCTCTGTCCGGACTGCGCCAGTTCGTAAACGATCCGCCCCTCGGTCAACGACAGCGGGCCGCCCAGCAACCCCTCGTGCAGCACGCCGATCCGGCTTGTGTAGAAGCGGTTGAACCGCCTGACGGCCTGGACCCGGCTGATGAGATCGACATCGCTCATTGCTGCCTCACAAAGCTCACAAAATCGGATGCTATGAGCAATCTAACCTGTGCTTTTGTCAACTATATGCCCGGGCGGGCTGGATTGTCCTCGCATCAAGCGGTAAGGTCGCGCCACAGCTAATCGACCAGCCTCGCCCTCTTTCCGGAGGGCGAGCCGTTGGCCTTATGGCCTTGGTAAGCAGGGCGCGCCCGGCAGATCACGCCGGCACGGGGATGCATTGACGATACAGGTTCCTGCTGGCGTTGTCGTTTATCAGCCCGACACCGAACTTCTCGGCCGGCTTCTGAGCCGGCTGGAGCAGGGTGGCCGGCGGCTGTTCATCTTCGTGAACGGCCCGCTCGATGAGCAGGCCAACGAGCTGCTGGCGCGGTTTCCCACCGCACGGCTGATCCGCTCCGAGGACAATGTCGGCCAGGGCGCCGGGCTCAACGCGATCACCGAGGCCGCCATCTCGGAGTCGTTTTCTCATCTCATGCTGTTCGATCAGGACAGCGAACCGTCCGCCGATCTTCCCGAACAGCTTCTGGCGCGATGGACGGCGGAGACGGCGAAGGGCGCGCGGCTGGCGGTCGTCGGCCCGCTGCTGGTTCCTCCCGCGCAGGGGCATTACCGGCCGATACGCTACTCCTGGCGGTCCGCTCCCGGAGAGGGGCCGCTCGCGCCGGTGCATTTCGCGCCCACCTCGGGCTCGCTCGTCTGTCTTGCCGCCTTTACGGCGATCGGCCCGTTTCGCGATGATTTCTTCATCGGCGGGATCGATGTGGAATGGGGGTTCCGGGCATGGAGCCGGGGCTATGGGTCGATGGTCGCACGCGACCTGACCATGGTACACCGATGGGGCGAGGCGGCCTCGCCGGAGGCAGCCCGGACCCCGCAAATCCTGCGGCACTCGGGGCTGCGCAGATATTACTACATCCGCAATGCGGCTTATTCGCTGAGACTGCCGTTCATTCCGCTGTCCTGGCGCCTGCGCTATGCCTTGGGGCAGTGCGCGCAGATCGGCTATCTCGTCATCTACGGGCGAAACTTGCGCCAGACCGGCGCCGTGATGTTCGCGGCGCTGCGTGACGGCGCGGCCGGGCGGCTCGGCCCGGCACCGCCCGGTCTTTCGAAGGATATCCTGCAATGACCCCCTGTCGGCCGCTGTGGAAGCGGTTGCTGCGGCGCCCGGTCCTGACGACCGCGCGTGGCGTGGAGATGGCGGCCAGCCTGGCGTTCATCTCGCCGCTCTATCAGATGCCGCAGGCGCTGCGGCTGGGCCGTGCCGCCGCTCCCGCTCCGCCGGTCAGGACGGCGCTGGTGGTGCATGCCTATTATCCCGAACTCTGGCCCGAGATCGTGAAGGTCTGGCAAGACCTGCCGGCAGGCAGCCCTCTGCTCGTCACCACTCCTCCCGGCAAAGCAAGCCAGATACGGGCACTCGGCGCGGAAAATCCCCTGATCGAAATTTACGAGTGCGAGAACCGCGGCCGGGACGTCGCGCCCTTTCTCAGACTCCTGAGCGCCGGCCGGCTCGACCGCTTCGACGCCGTTCTCAAGATCCACACAAAGAAAAGTCCGCATCTGCGGCAGGGCAGCTTGCGGCGGCGGGTCTTCTATACGGCCCTCGCAGGGCATCCCGGCAATGTCCGTCGCATCCTGCGGCAATTTTCCGATCCCCGGGTCGGACTGGTCGGTCTGGCCCCCTTCTTCAGAACCAGCGACGTCTACTGGATGGACAACAAAGCGCTCATCGAGAATCTCTGCCAGCGAATGGGGCCGAAGGCGCCCGTCCGTCTGGGTTTTTTCGAGGGCTCGATGTTCTGGGTCCGGCCGCAGGCGCTGGCGCCTTTGCGGGCGCTCGACCTGCAACCCGACGACTTCGACGCCGAGGCAGGCCAATTCGACGGCACATTGCATCATGCGGTCGAGCGCATTTTCACGCTCAGTGCGCTGGCTGTCGGCTACGAGACCCGTTCGATCCGGGGCAAGACGCTCCTGCCGCCAGCGGTTCGCCCGGAAATCCTGAAATGGCCCCGCTGGCAGCTCCCACAGAAGCAGGTTTTTGCGCCCCAGCAACCCGAAAGCTAGGTGTTCAAATGGCACGCGCTGCGATGCCCCGGCGCGATCTCGCGCAGCGCCGGCGCCTCGATGGCGCAGCGTGGCATCGCATGCGGGCAGCGCGGATGGAAGTGACAGCCCGTCGGCCGATCGATCGGGCTCGGGATCTCGCCTTTCACGCCGACGAAATGCTTCTTGCGCGCCTCGATGCGCGGCACCTCCGACAGCAATGCCTGGGTATAGGGATGGTTGGCGTGGGCGAAGATTTCCTCGGCCCGGGCTTCCTCGACGATGCGGCCGAGATACATGATCACCACGCGGTCGGAGAGATGCTCGACCACGCCGAGATCGTGGCTGATGAACAGATAGGTCAGGTCCAGCTCGGCGCGCAAATCCATGAACAGGTTCAGGATCTGCGCCTGGATCGACACATCCAGCGCCGCCACCGCCTCGTCGCAGACCAGGAACTCCGGCTGCACCGCCAGCGCGCGGGCGATGCCGATGCGCTGGCGCTGGCCGCCGCTGAACTGGTGCGGGTAGCGCCGCTTGTAGGCGGGATCCAGCCCGGCGCGATGAAGCTGCGCGTCCACATAGGCGTCGAACGTGCCGCGCGGGATCATGCCATGCACGCGCGGCGCCTCGCCGACGATCTCGGCCACGCGCAGGCGCGGGTTCAGGCTGGCATAGGGGTCCTGGAAGATCATCTGGACCTTGAGCTTGACGGCGCGCGCCGCCTCCGGCGAGAGCGTGGCGATGTCGGTGCCCTGCCACAGCACGCTGCCGTCCGACGGCGGCATGATGCCCGCGACCATCCGCCCGAGCGTGGATTTGCCGCAACCGGATTCGCCGACCAGCCCGACCACCTCGCCCTTGCGGATCGTCAGGTCGACCGTGTCGACGGCATGCACGGTCTGATCCTTGTACGGCCGGCCGAGCGCGCCGGACAGCCGGTGCGTCAGACGGGCGGCGATGTCGAAACTTTTGCCGAAGCGTTTGGAAACGCCGCGCAGCTCGATTACCGGCGCGCTCATGCCACCGGCTCCAGCAACGGATGAAAGCAGCGCAGCGCGTGACCGCGCGCCGGCTCGGTGGTCGGCGGGTCCTTCTCGCAGGCGGCGTCGGCGTAGGCGCAGCGGGCGCGGAAGGCGCAGCCCTCCGGCAGGTCCAGCAGCGACGGCGTCATGCCGGGGATTTGGCGCAGCCGCGTGCCGCGCTTGTTGCGGCTGGGCACGCTGCCGATCAGCCCGTGCGTGTAGGGGTGCGACGGCCGGTCCAGCACCGTCGCGACGTCGCCGGCTTCCACGATCCGGCCGGCGTACATCACCGCGATCTCGTCGGCCAGACCGGCGACCACGGACAGGTCGTGGGTGATCCAGATCAGCGCCGTGCCGACATTGGCGGCGAGCTTCTGCACCTCGGCCAATATCTGCGCCTGAATGGTGACATCGAGCGCGGTGGTGGGTTCGTCGGCGATGATCAGGTCGGGGCGGTGCAGCAGCGCGATGGCGATGGCCACGCGCTGGCGCATGCCGCCGGAGAACTGGTGCGGGTAGGATTCCAGCCGCTCGTCCGGGCTCGGGATGCCGACCATGCCGAGCGCGTCGCGCGACCGGGCGCGGGCCTCCGCGTGGCTGACCTTGGCGTGCGCCCGCACCGTCTCGATCATCTGCGTGTCGATCCGCAGGACCGGATTGAGCGTCATCATCGGGTCCTGGAAGATCATGGCGATGCGGTTGCCGCGCAGGCCGCGCATCTCGCGCTCCGACAGCTTCGCCAGATCGCGGCCATGGAACAGGATCGAACCGCCTGCGATGCGCCCCGGCGGATCGACCAGCCGGATGATGGAAAAGCCGGTCACCGTCTTGCCGGAACCGGATTCGCCGACCAGCCCGAGCACGCGGCCGCGCTGGACGGAAAACGACACATCCTCCACCGCGCGCACCACGCCGGCACGGGTGAAGAAATGCGTGCGCAGATTGCGCACCTCCAGCGTCATGTCGCTCATCGGCGGAGCCTCGGGGTCATCGACGCAGCCTGGGATTCAGCACGTCGCGCAACTGATCGCCGACCAGATTGATGGCGACGATGGTGACCAGCAGCGCGATGCCGGGATAGAAGCTGATCCAGTATTTCCCGGACAGCATGTACTGGTAGCCATTGGCGATCAGCAGACCGAGCGAGGGCTCTGTGATCGGCACGCCAAGGCCGAGGAAGGACAGCGTGGCTTCCAGCGTGATCGCGCGGGCGATCTGGATGGTGCCGATGACGATCAGCGGCGGCATGCAGTTGGGCAGCAGATGGCGGAACAGCACCCGCCAGCGCGGCAGCGCGAGGCATTCGGCGGCCTCGATATACTCCCGCCGCCGCTCCACCAGCGCCGCGCCGCGCGCGGTGCGGGCGTAGCGCGCCCATTCGACGATCACCAGCGCCAGCGTCACGTTCAGTACGCCCTTGCCCAGGAAGGCGAGGATCATCAGCGCCACCAGGATCGCCGGAAACGACAATTGCAGGTCGACCAGGCGCATGATCCCGGTTTCGATCTTGCCGCCGACATAGGCCGCGGTCAGCCCGAGCGCGGAGCCGATGATGCCGGCGATGATCGCCGAACCGGCGCCGACGGTCAGCGAGATGCGCAGCCCATAGAGAATGCCCGAGAGCATGTCGCGGCCCTGATCGTCGGTGCCGAGCCAGAAAGTGAGGCCGTCGGCGGACACCGAGCCGGGCGGCAGGCGCCCGTCCATGATGTCGAGCTGGGCGAGGTCGTAGGGGTTCTGCGGCGCGATCACCGAGGCGAACACCGCCAGGAAGGCGATGATCGCCACCACCACGAAGCCGGCCACCGCCAGCTTCGATTCGGCGAACTCATGCACGAAGCGATGGAACGGGGTTTCCTCGCGGACAACGGCGGCGACATCGCTCATTGCCGGCTCTCCAGCCGCACCCGCGGATCGAGCGCCGTGTACAGCAAATCGACGATCAGATTGATGACGATGAACAGGAACACGATCATCATCAGGTAGGCGACGATCACCGGCCGGTCGAGCACGTTGATGCTGTCAATGATCAGCTTGCCCATGCCCGGCCAGGCGAACACGCTCTCGGTCACTACCGAGAAGGCGATGGTGCTGCCGAACTCCAGCCCGATCACGGTGACGATCGGGATCAGGATGTTCTTCATCACATGCACGAACACCACGCGCGCCGGCGAAAGCCCCTTGGCGCGGGCGAACCGGACATAGTCCATCGGCAGGTTCTCGCGCACCCCCGCGCGGGTCAGGCGCAGCACCAGCGCGATGTTGCCGAGCGAGAGATTGAGCGCGGGCATCGCCATGTGCGCCAGCCCGTCGCGGGTCAGGAACGACCATTGCACGCCCAGGAACGCCGCCGTCGCGCCGCGCCCGGTACTCGGCAGCCAGCCGAGCTCGACGGCGAACACCATGATGAACATCAGCCCGACCCAGAAGGTCGGCAGCGAGAAACCGAGGATCGACCCCGCCATCGCCGAGCGGCCGAGGATGCTGTCGGGATAGAGGCCGGCATACAGCCCGAGCGGGATGCCGAGCACGATCGAGAGCAGCACGGCGGTGACGGCAAGCTCCATCGTCGCCGGCATCCGCTGGCCGATCAGGCGCAGCGCCGGCTCGTTGAACACGAAGCTGCGGCCGAGATCGCCGTGCAGCGCGCCTTGCAGGAAGATCAGATATTGCTGCCAGAGCGGCTTATCCAGGCCCAGCGCGATGATGGCGCGCGCCCGCTCCGCCTGATCGGCGTCCGGCGATATCAGGATTTCCACCGGATCGCCGATCACGTTGACGCCCAGGAACACGATCACCGTCATTGCGAGGATGACGAACAGCGCCTGGATCAGCCGGCGGAACAGCCATGTGGTCATGCCGTCACTTCACCGGGCGGATGTCGATCGCGCGGGTCTGCTCGTCGGCGCGCGCCGTGTAGGAAAGCCCCTTGCGCATCGCCCAGATGTTCTTCTGCTGATGCAGCGGAATGATCGCGACATCGTCCATCGCCATCCTGGTCGCCTGTTGCAGCAGCGTCTCCCGCGCGCCGTCGTCGGCGGTGACCAGCGCCTTGTCGATCAGCTGATCGAGCGCGGGGTTGGAGTAGCGGCCGCGATTGACCGTGCCGAGCCCTTTCGCCGCATCGTAGGTGGCCGTCAGCGCGCGCAGCGGGTTCGACGCCTCGCCGGTGGAGGTGCCCCAGCCGAACTGGAAGGCGGAATATTCCAGCTTGGATGCGTGCCCGACATAGCTGGCCCAGGGCAGCGCCTCCACCTTGGTCTGCACGCCGATGCGGGTCCACATCTGGCCCACCGCCTGGATGATCTTGGCGTCGTTCACATAGCGGTCGTTGGAGCCGTGCAGCGTGATGCGGAAGCCCTTCGGATAGCCGGCCTCGGCCAGCAGCTTGCGCGCCCGCGCCGGATCGTAGGGCGGCGCCGCCAAGTCCGGCACGTAGCTGTAGGAACCCTTGGGCAGGAACTGGCCGGAGGGAATGGCGCTGTCTTCCATCACCTGGCTGACGATCGCCGGACGGTTGATGGCGAACGACAGCGCCTGGCGCACGCGCAAATCCTTCAGCGGATTGTGATCGAGCTTCTCCCCGTTCGGCCCTTCGACGAAGGGAGAGACGTCGCGCTGGTGGTCGAGCCAGAGGAAGATCAGCCGCAGGCCGACGATCTGCGCCAGCGTGACCTTCGGCTCCTTGCTCAGTTTAACGTAGTCGCTGGTCGGCACCGCGTCGATCAGCGACACGTCGCCGGCCAGCAGCGCGGAAGTGCGCGCGGCATCGTTGCTGATGATGCGGTAGTTCACATGCTCCCAGGCCGGCTTGGCGCCCCAGTAGGCGTCGTTGCGGTCGAGCTCGATCCGGTCGCCTGGCTTGTAGGCGACGAACTTGAACGGGCCGGTGCCGATCGCGTTCTTGCCGCTGTTGAAATCCTCGGTCAGCGGGTTCGCCCCGATGGAGCGGCTGAGCATCGATACCTGGGTCAAGTCGATCGGCAGCAGCGGATAAACGCCGCTGGTGCGCAGCCGGATGGTGTGCGGATCGACGATCTCCACGCCGGTGACGGCCTTGGTGTAGATCGAGAACGAGCCGGGGCTGTTGAGCACGCGCGGCACGCGATCCAGGGTGAACGCCACGTCCTCGGCGGTGAAGGGCGCGCCGTTGTGGAAATTCGTGGTGCGCAGATGGAATTCCCAGGTCTGGCTGTCCACCAGCTTCCAGCTCTCCGCCAGCGCCGGCACCGGATGCGCCGTCGCGTCCATATCCACCAGCGGGTCGAAAATCTGCGCGTCGAGCGATTGGTTCGGCGAGAGCGTATGATAGTGCGGGTCGATGCTGGTCACCGGCGCGCTGACCGCGAGCGACAGCGTTTGTGCCATGGCCGGCGCGCCCGTCAGGGAAGCCAGCACCGAGGCCAGCACCGAAGCCGCACAGCCGGCGGCCCGCAGATCGAAGATCATCGCGCTCTCCTTATGTCCCAGACCGTGCTTATACCGGCGAGCAGCGGCGGATGCCACACGCTGATTGTTGCGCCTTTAGAACGCTCGGGTTGCCGGCTGGCGTCAGCCGTATACACTGCCCGCCATGGCAACACGGACCCAGACCATGCACGCTCTCCGAACCGTCTCGCCGGATACCGCGACGCGGACATCCGACCGTCCGGCGGTCTGAGCGCGCACATGAGCCAGCGGGCCGGCCAATCCCCCCTGCCGCGGTTCGAGGTACGTCTGCGCCCGCCCGACATCGACCCCTGGCGGGACGGCAACACCGGCATCCCCGGCTTCACGACGCTGCGATCCGGCGTGCCCGGACCGCATGTGGCGGTGCTGGCGGTGACGCACGGCAACGAGATCGCCGGCGCCATCGTGGCGGACAAGCTGCTGCGCGCCGCCATCCGCCCGGCGCGTGGCCAGCTGACCTTCGGCTTCGTCAATATCGCTGCCTTCGACCGCTTCGATCCGCAGCATCCGACCATTTCGCGGTTCGTCGACGAGGACATCAACCGGCTCTGGGACATCGCCGTGCTGGAGAGCGCGCAGCGGTCCTGCGAGCTTGACCGGGCCCGGCAGATCCGGCCGCTGATCGATACGGTGGACGTGCTGCTCGACCTGCATTCGACGCTCTGGCCGTCGGACCCGCTGATCCTGTCCGGTCCGTCGGAGAAGGGGCGCCGGCTCGCGCTCGGCATCGGCATCCCGGCGACGGTGGTGGCGGATGCCGGCCACGCCAACGGACGGCGGATCATCGACTACGAGAGGTTCGTCGATCCCGCCACGACGGCGACCGCCAACCTGGTGGAAGCCGGACAGCATTGGGAAGAGCCGGCGGCGGAGATGGCGCTGGCCAGCGTCGCCGGGCTGCTGCGCCATGTCGGCACGGTCCAGGACTGCCCGATCCTGCCCGCGGTCCCGCCGGCGCGCCCGTGCGTCGCGACGGTGACCGAGGTGGTGATCGCCCGCACCGGTCAGTTCGCCTTCGTGCAGCCCTATCGCGGCGGCGAGGTGATCGCCCAGCGCGACACGCTGATCGCCACAGACGGAACCACGGAAATCCGCACGCCGCACGACGACTGCATGCTGGTGATGCCGAGCCTGCGGCCGAGCCGCGGCCACACCGCCGTCAGGCTGGCGCGGTTCGCCAACACGGAAAGCGGCTAGCTCCGGTCGTTCACTCCGCGGGCTCGCCCTGGATCGGCGCCTTGCCGAGATCGGCGATCAGCCGGGTGACCTCGGCGATGGCGGCCTCGGCGTCGGCCGGCTCGGTGCCCTTGGCGACGATCGCCACGCCGTTGCCGGTGGGGCGGTAATAGGGATAGCTGCCGAGATCGATGTCCGGGTAGCGGTTCTGCACCTGGGTCAGCCCCTCCGCGATCAGTCCCTCGGCCAGCGCGAGCGCATGCACCGCGCGGGAGATGATCGGCCTGCCGCCCTTCAGGTGCGGCGCCAGCGCCTCGAACATGGCGCGCATGATGCGCGGCACGCCGGCCATGACATGGACGTTGCCCATGCTGAAGCCGGGGGCGACGGAGATCGGGTTGTCGATCAGCGTCGCGCCGCGCGGCATGGTGCCCATGCGCTGGCGGGCGGCGTTGAACTCGCCGGGCCGGTAGCTGGCTTCCATCCGCCGCCAAGCGTCCGGATGCGGCTCCCACGGCACGCCGAAGGCGGCGGCGATGCATTCGCTGGTGATGTCGTCGTGCGTCGGACCGATGCCGCCGGTGGTGAACACATGGTCAAACCGGGCACGGACCTCGTTGACGGTGCCGATGATCGTCGCCGCCACGTCGGGAATCACCCGGACCTCGCGCAGCGGAATGCCGATCTCGCCCAACCGGGTGGCGAGGAAGCGGATATTGGCGTCCTGGGTGCGGCCCGAGAGCACCTCGTTGCCGATCACCAGCAGACAGGCCGTCGGATTGGTCCCGGTCATTGTTGTCTACCCTCTCCTGAACAGGCCGTGGCCGGGCGGAGCGGTCACAGAAAATCGCGCAGCAACGGTATCAGCGGCTTGTCGGCCGGCGGCATCGGATACTCGGTCAGCTTGTTGGGCCGCACCCACGCCAGCGTCTGCCCCTCGCGCGGGGTCGGGATGCCGCGCCAGCGCCGGCACAGGAACAGCGGCATCAGCAGATGAAACTCCTCGTAGGCGTGCGAGGCGAACGAAAACGGCGCCAGACAGGTCGCCGAAACGTCGATGCCGAGCTCTTCCTTCAGCTCGCGGATCAGCGCCGCCTCGGGCGTTTCGCCGGGGTCGACCTTGCCGCCAGGAAATTCCCACAGGCCGGCCATCGTCTTGCCCTCCGGCCGGCGCGCCAGCAGCACGCGATTGTCCGCGTCGATCAGGGCGCAAGCGGCGACCAGCAGGGTCGGGTTCCTGGCCCGCACGGCGGCGGTCTCGGCGGCGCTGACCCGGGTGCGGCCGAAGATGTCTTCCCGCGTCGCCTCGAAGCGCAGCACCTTGGCATCGCCGCCGCGAGCCACCGAGCGTTCCACCCCCTCGCCGACATGACGGAAGCCGATGCGGCGCAGCACCACCATGGAACCAGGATTGTCGGTGAAGACGTCGGCTTCCAACCGCTCGACATCGAGATTGGCGAGCGCCCAGCGCGCGAAGCGCCCCGCCGCCTCGCTGCCCACGCCGTGCCCCCAGAAGCGCCGCCCGACCCAGTAGCCGAGCCGGCCGACCCGGGTCTTGGCGTCGATCCGCAGCCCGATGGCGCCGATCAGCAGTTCGTCCGCGCCCTCCTTGCCGGTGATCGCCAGATGATAGGCGGTGCCCGCCGCGATCTGCTGGCGAGTGGAGGCGATCCATTCGTCGGCGAGGTCGCGCGGATAGGGGAACGGCACCACCGCCAGGTTGCGCGTCACTTCCCAGTCGTTGATCAGCCGGTGCAGCGCGGGCGCGTCCTCCGGCACCAGCGGGCGCAGGGTCAGCCGCTCGGTGGCGATCGGGGCGAAATCAGGCGGACCGGCGTCCGGGCTCGCCACTTCCGGCGCTGGGACGGGGTTCGGCAAGGGAACCGGCACCGGAACGCACGCCCGCGTCCCGCCGGCCCGTGGCGGGCTGGCCTTCCCGGGCGGGGTCATCGGTCGCGCATCGCGGTTTGCGAGTGGGAGGGGATCGGGAGCCTCAGCTACGGTAGCTGCCATTGATGTCGATGTAGCCATGCGTCAGATCGCAGGTCCAGGCGGTCGCCTTGCCGCGGCCGAGGCCGAGATCGATGGCGATCTCCAGCTCCAGCCCCTTCATGTGCGCCACCACCGGAGCCTCGTCGTAGCCCGGCACCACGGCGCCGTCCTTCGCCATCCACACGCCGCCGACGCCGATCGAGAGCTTGTCGCGGTCCGCCGGCTCGCCGGCCTTGCCCACCGCCATGACGATGCGGCCCCAGTTGGCGTCCTCGCCGGCGATCGCGGTCTTCACCAGCGGCGAATTGGCCACCGCCATCGCCACCCGCTTGGCGGAGCGGGCGGTCACCGCGCCGGTGACGTCGATCCGCACCAGCTTGCGCGCGCCCTCGCCGTCGCGGATCACCTGCAACGCGAGGTCGAGCAGCAGCTCGTTCAGCTTGGCCGCGAAATCCGCCAGCAGCCGCCCGCGCGCGTTGGCCCCGTCACCGGGCGGGACGCGGGGATGCTTCGCCTGGCCGGTGGCGAACAGCAGCACCGTGTCGGAGGTGGAGGTGTCGCTGTCCACGGTGGTGCGGTTGAAGCTGGCCTCCACCCCAGTGCGCAGCATCGCCTGCAACGCGTCGGCCGGGATCTTCGCATCGGTGAAGACGAAGCACAGCATCGTCGCCATGTCCGGGGCGATCATGCCGCTGCCCTTGGCGATGCCGGTGATGCGGACCTCGGAATCGCCGATCCGCGCCACCCGCGTCGACGCCTTGGGGAAGGTGTCGGTGGTCATGATGCCGCGCGCGGCGGCTTCCCAGGAGGTCGCGCTGAGACCGCCCTGCAGGCCGGGAAGTGCGGCGACCAGCTTCTCGTGCGGCATTACCTCGCCGATCACCCCGGTGGAGGCGAGGAAGACCTGCTTCGCCGGGCAGCCGAGCAGCTTGGCGGTCGCCGCCGCAGTGGCGGTGCAGGCCTGCTGCCCGGCTTTGCCGGTGAAGACGTTGGCGTTGCCGGCATTCACCACCACCGCGCGCGCCTTGCCGCCCTTCAGCGCCGCCCGGCACCAATCGATCGGCGCGCCGGGGCATTTGTTGGAGGTGAATACCCCGGCAACGGTGGTGCCGGGGGCGAGTTCGGCCATCACCACGTCGGTGCGGCCCTTGTAGCGGATGCCGGCCTCGGCCGCCGCCAGACGCACGCCGGCCAGCGGCGGCAGCTCAGGCAGCGGAACGGCGAGCGGCGAGACGGGCGAGGCCATCGAATTCTCCCTTCGGCTGGTCGTTGGCTGGTTATTTCGCCGTGGCGGGCGGCGGTTGCGCGCCATCGGTGGGCCGGACGGTCGAGCCGTCCAGATTGAACTTCTCCACCTTCACGTCCGCGCGGGCCTGGGCGACAATCTTCTGCACGCCTTCCTGGATCATCTTCTGGCGCAGAACTTCGTGCGCCTGCTCGAAGCTCTGCGGCGCCGCCGTGCGGCGTTCCATCACCTTGATCACATGCCAGCCGAACTGGGTATGTACCGGGTTCTGCGAAATCTCGCCCGCCTTCATGGCGAAGGCGGCGTTGGCGAATTCCGGTACGATCTGGTCCTTGCGGAAGAAGCCGAGGTCGCCGCCCTGCGCGCCGCCCGGGCCGCTGGCGTGCTTCTTGGCGACCGCCTCGAAATCCCCGCCCCTCTTCAGATCGACGATGATCTTCTTCGCCTCGGCCTCGGTCGGCACCAGGATTTGGCTGGCATGCACCTCCTCCACGCCGGGCTTGCCGGCGACATCCTGGTCGTAGCGGGCGCGCACCGTCTGCTCGGTGATGCTCGGCCCCACGTCACGCGACAGCAGCGCCGTCTGCAAGGCGCGGTCCGCCGCCTCCTGCATCTGCCGGGCGACGATCGGGTCCTTGTCGAGGCCGGCCTTGCGGGCGAGGATCACCAGCGCCTGGCCATCGATCAACTGATCGAGCAGCATCGGATAGAGCTGCGCCGACGGCGCGCCATGCACGTTCTCGGGCAGCCCCTCGGCCAACGCCATCACATCGCTCTGGTGGACGTCCCTGCCGTCCACCCGCGCCACAATCGGGTCCGCAGCCGGCGCCGCGGGCTTGGCGGCCGGGGCGGCAGCCGCGGCCGGCGGCTGGGCTGGTCCCCCTTGGGCTGGTCCCGGTTGGGCCATGGCCGTGCCGTGGACAAGCAACCCTGCGAGCGCGGCCGCGAGCACCGGACGGGCCGGAATCCAATCAATACGCAACATGATAACCCCTGTGTCAGGACGTGCGGATCATGGCCGAAGCTCCCCCGCCCTACAAGGACGCCACGGTTTCGTCATACGACCGACAATGAAAGGCGCGTAAGGGTTCCCGCGTTGACCCGGGACCGTGCCGGTCCTATCTGAACCCTGTTTCCCCTGACCGCCCCGGCCCCCATCCGGCCCCGCCCGGGAGCGGTTCGGCCATCTAAGAAGGTTTGCATGTTAGCCAGCATCGCCCGCGCCATCTTCGGCACCGCCAACGACCGCTCGATCAAGGCTTACCAGCGCCGGGTGCCGGAGATCAATGCCCTGGAACCCGCCATTTCCGCCCTGTCGGACGAGGGTTTGCGCGCCAAGACCGACGAATTCAAGGCCAAGCTCGCCGCCGGCGCCAGCCTGGACGACATCCTGGCGGAGGCCTTCGCCACCGTGCGCGAGGCAGCCAAACGCACGCTCGGGCAGCGGCATTTCGACGTGCAGCTGGTCGGCGGCATGGTCCTGCACGACGGCAAGATCGCCGAGATGAAAACCGGCGAGGGCAAGACCCTGGTCGCAACCCTGCCCGTCTATTTAAACGCGCTGGCCGGCAAGGGCGTGCATGTCGTCACCGTGAACGACTACCTGGCCCGCCGCGATTCGGAGTGGATGGGGCAGATCTACGGCTTCCTGGGCCTGACCACCGGGGTGATCGTGCACGGGCTGGACGACGAGCAGCGCCGCGCCGCCTACGCCGCCGACATCGCCTACGGCACCAACACCGAGTTCGGCTTCGACTACCTGCGCGACAACATGAAGTACCGGCTGGAGGACATGGTCCAGCGGGACTTCTTCTTCGCCATCGTCGACGAGGTGGACAGCATCCTGATCGACGAGGCGCGCACGCCGCTGATCATCTCCGGCCCCGCCGAGGACAGTTCCGACCTCTACCGCTCGGTGAACCTGGTGGTGGAGCAGCTGGTCACCGACCCGAGCACCTACGACAAGGACGAGAAGTTCCGCACCTGCTCGATGACCGAACCGGGCTCGGAACTGGTCGAGGACATGCTGCGCGAGGCCGGCATCATCACCGAGGGCAACCTGTACGACATCTTCAACGTCTCCGTCGTGCATCATGTCCAGCAATCCCTGCGCGCGCACACGCTGTTCACCCGCGACGTCGACTACATCGTGCGCGACGACAAGGTGATCCTGATCGACGAGTTCACCGGCCGCATGATGGAGGGCAGGCGCTACTCCGACGGGCTGCACCAGGCGCTGGAAGCCAAGGAGCGGGTGACCGTGCAGGCGGAGAACCAGACGCTCGCCTCCATCACCTATCAGAATTATTTTCGCCTGTTCCCCAAGCTCGGCGGCATGACCGGCACGGCGATGACCGAGGCGGACGAGTTCGCCGAGATCTACAAGCTGGAAGTGGTCGAGGTTCCGACCAACGTGGCGGTAACGCGCAAGGACGAGGACGACGAGGTCTACCGTTCGGCCGCCGAGAAATACGAGGCGGTGGCGACGCTGATCGAGGAAAGCCGCAAGCTGGGCCAGCCGGTTCTGGTCGGCACCACCAGCATCGAGAAAAGCGAGCAGATCGCCGAGATCCTCAAGAAGAAGAAGATCCCGCACAAGGTGCTGAACGCGCGCTTCCACGAGCAGGAGGCGACCATCGTGGCGCAGGCCGGCGCGCTCGGCGCGGTCACCATCGCCACCAACATG
>PKWQ01000354.1 GCA_003133265.1 Acetobacteraceae bacterium | reverse complement strand
TGATGGCCGGTCTTGCCTGCGGGGAGCCAAGCCTGCTTGCGTGGCAGGAGCTGGAGCGTGCCGCCTGGGCCTTCATGGCGGTGCCCGACGAGGCGGCGGTGGCCTGCATGCGATTGCTGGCGGATCAGGGGATCGTCGCCGGGGAATCCGGCGTGGCCGGGCTGGCGGCCTTCCTGCTCGCCGCCGCCGATCCGGTGGCGCGCGAGACCCTTGGGCTCGGTCCCGACAGCCGGGTGCTGCTGTTCAGCACCGAGGGGGCGACCGACCCGGCGCTGTATGCCGCGCTGGTGGGGCGATCGGCGGAATCGGTCGGTTCGCGGTAACATTAGGCTTCGGTGACCCGAGTTTGGTTGCATCCCCGCCATACCGTCAGCCAGAAGGACAGCGTCCATGAGCCTGCCGCAGAGCATGAACCACATCGCGGCCAAGGGCGCGGGCGTGCCGGATGTGCTGCATCTGGCGACCGGCCCGGTGCCGCGGCCGCAGCCGGACGAGGTATTGATCCGCGTACAGGCCGCCGGCGTGAACCGTCCGGACGTGTTGCAGCGCATGGGCCTGTATCCCGTGCCGCCCGGCGCGAGCCAGATCATCGGCCTTGAGGTTGCCGGCGAGGTGGTGGCGCACGGCCCCGCCGTCACACGCTACAAGGTCGGCGACAAGGTCTGTGCGCTGACCAATGGCGGCGCCTATGCGGAATATTGCGCCGCGTCGAAAGCGCAGACGCTGCCCTGGCCGGCCGGCTACGACGCGATCCGTGCCGCCGCGCTGCCGGAGAATTATTTCACCGTCTGGGCGAACCTGTTCATGACCGGGCGGCTCAAGGCCGGCGAGAGCGTGCTGGTGCATGGCGGCAGCAGCGGCATCGGCGTTACCGCCATCCAGCTTGCCACGGAAATCGGCGCCACGGTCTACGCCACCGCCGGCTCGGCCGAGAAAACCGCCGCCTGCGAGAGGCTCGGCGCCGCCGCCGGCATCAATTACCGCACCACGGACTTCGCCGAGGAGATCAAGCGCCTCACCGGCGGGCGCGGCGTCGACGTGGTGCTGGACATGGTCGGCGCGCCCTACGCGACGCGCAACGTCCGCTCGCTGCGGATGGATGGACGGCTGGTGTTCATCGCCTTCCTGCAAGGCGCGAAGGTGGAGAATTTCGACCTGCTGCCGATCATGCTGAAGCGGCTGACGCTGACCGGATCGACCATGCGTCCGCGCACCACGGCGGAGAAGGGCGAGATCGCGGCCGAGTTGCTGGCCAAGGTCTGGCCGGTGCTGGATGCGGGCCGGGCCGGGCCGGTGATCCACTCGGTCTTCCCGCTGGCCGAGGCGGCGGCGGCGCATGCGTTGATGGAGAGCAGCGCGCATATCGGCAAGATCATGCTGAAGGTGTCCGACTGATCGCCGTTGTGCGTACCCATCGGGCGGAGGCGTCCGGCATCAGCCGTGCCGGGCTGGTGCAGCTCGGATTGTCCGTATTGCTGCTGTCCAGTGCCTGGCCGGCGGCGAAATACGCCCTGAAGCTCGGCACCACGCCGCTGTGGTTTGCCGAGGGCCGTGCGGCGCTCTCGTTTCTGAGCGTCACGCTGCTGGTGATGCTGCGCGGGCAGTTGCGCTGGCCGCACCGCGCCGACCTGCCGGTGCTGTTCAGCGTCGGCACGCTGCAACTGGCGGCGTTCTTCGCCTTCGCGCATGCCGCCGTGGCCTGGGTGCCGGCCGGGCGCACCGCGATCCTGGCCAACACGACGGCGATTTTCGTGGTGCCGCTGTCGCTGCTGGTACTGCACGAGCGCATTTCCGCCCTCCGCTGGTTGGCGGCCGGCCTCGGGATGGCCGGGGTTGTGGTCATAATGGGGCCGTGGGCGATCAACTGGACCGATCGCAATGTCCTGATCGGCCATGGTTTCCTGCTCGCCGCCGGTTTGTCCTGGTCGGTCGCGATCATCATGGTGCGGGGAACGCGCCCGCGTCTGACCATGTTCGAGCTGCTGCCCTGGTGCTTCCTGCTCGCCTCCATGCTGCTGCTGCCACTCACGCTCTGGGTCGCACCGCATGGCACGCTCGGTCCGCGGCCGTCGGCGTGGGTGGCGCTGGCCTATATCGGATTGCTGGCCGGGCCGGTCGGTACCTGGTGCGTGCTGGAAGCGTCCGCGACGCTGCCCACCGTGGTTTCCTCGATCGGCTTCCTGGCCACGCCGGCGGCCGGGCTGATCCTGTCCAATATCTTTCTGGGTGAGCCGTTCACCGCCGATCTGCTGCTGGGTTCCGCATTGATCCTGGGCGGCGTCGGCTTCGCTGCCTGGCCGGGAAGGCGGCGATGATCCTGCATGCGATAGAGGCCGGCGCCGGTCCGACGCTGGTGCTGCTGCACGGCTTGTTCGGGGCGGCGCGCAATTTCGGCGTGGTGCAGCGGCGGCTGGCGGCGCGGTTCCGTGTGCTCGCGCTCGACCTGCGCAACCACGGATCGAGTCCGCATGCGTCCGGCATGGACTATCCGGCGCTGGCGGCGGACGTGATCGAGACGCTGGAGGCACGCGATGCGCTGCCCTGCTGCCTGGTCGGTCATTCGATGGGCGGCAAGGTGGCGATGCGCGTGGCGCTCGACCGGCCGGATGCGGTGTCGCGGCTGGCGGTGGCGGATATCGCGCCGGTCGCCTACGCGCCGGGCTTCCGTGCCATCTCCGCCGCGATGGCGGCGCTGCCGCTCCCGCCGGGCCTGACGCGCGCGCAGGCTGACGCCGCGCTGGCGCCAGTCGTCCCGGACGCGGGCCTGCGGGGCTTTCTGCTGCACAACCTGAGCCTGGGCGCACGGCCGGGCTGGCGCATCGGCCTGGCCGAGATCATCGCCGGCCTGGCGGACATCGTGGACTGGCCCGCCACCGATTCGACCTATCCGGGACCGGCGCTGTTCATTGCCGGAGAACGGTCGGACTATATCCGTCCCGAGCATCGCATGCCGATCCGCGCCCTGTTCCCCGCCGCCCGGTTCGTCACGTTGAAGGATGCCGGCCATTGGCTGCATGCCGACAATCCGGCCGGATTTGTATCGGTGCTGGAGGCTTTCCTGGCCCACGCGCCGGCCGGGGCGGTCCGGCCGGCTGGATAAATCTGCCCCTCTCGACCACCGCGCGAGGGTGGGCTACCGTTGGTCATGGCCCGGTCGAGAGCGCACGCTCGAACTGGGCATTGTGAGCGCGCGCATCGAGGAGCGAACATGGCCAGTCTAAGTTATGCAGCACCAACCACGGTCAGTGAGGCGATTAGCATCCTGTCCGGGGCTACGGGTCTGGCGAAGGTAATGTCCGGCGGGACCGATCTGCTGGTCCAGCTTCGTGCCGGGCGGGTAAAACCTTCCGTGATCGTCGACACCAAGAAGATTCCGGGGATGATCGGCATCCGCGAGGTCGGCGGCGGATTCGTCATCGGCGCCGCGACATCCGGCGCCCTGATCGGCGAACATGCCGGCCTCAACGCGGCCTATCCGGGGGTGGTGGAAGCCACCAACCTGATCGGCTCGACGCAGGTGCAGGGCCGCGCCTCGCTGGCCGGCAATCTCTGCAACGGCTCGCCTGCGGCCGACAGCGTTCCGGCGATGATCGCCGCGCGCGCCGTCGCCATCGTCGTCGGTCCGAAGGGCCAGCGCGAAGTGCCGGTGGAGCAGGTGGTGACCGGCCCGGGCCGCACATCGCTGGCGAAGGACGAGTTCATCCTGGAGTTCCGGCTGCCGAAGCCGGCTCCGCGCTCGTCGGATGCCTATCTGCGCTTCATTCCGCGCACCGAGATGGATATCGCCGTCGTCGGCGTCGGCATCCGTCTGGCGCTGGATGCGGGCGGAACGATCGTCGATGCGCGAGTCGTACTCGGCGCGGTCGCGCCGACGCAGGTGCTGGTGCCGGACGGCGCGGCGGCCCTGATCGGCAGTAAGCTGGACAAAGCGGCGCTGGCGAAGCTGGATGCGGCCGCCCGTGCGGCCTGCAACCCGATCACC
>PKWQ01000048.1 GCA_003133265.1 Acetobacteraceae bacterium | reverse complement strand
GCCGCCGTCAACGCTTCTCGGGCGTGATCTTCACCAGCGCTATTTCCCTTCCGTCCTTGACCTCGGCGATCCAGAACGGAGCCAGCAACTGATGGTTGACGCCGTAATCGGCCTGCCCTCCCCAGATGACCGGCCCGATGACGCCGGCATCATAGCCTTCGATGGCCGCAAGGGAATCACGCACCTTGTCGACGTCGGTGTTGCCGGCGCGCCGGATTGCCTCGAACAGGATCTTGGCCGCGTCGTAATAAAGGGGGCTCTGCGTGTTGACGATACCGGGCCACTGGCTGTGGTAGTCGGTGGTAAATTTCTGACCAGCCGCGGACGAGAAGTCGAACACCTCCAGCGAGAGGAAGCCCTCCGCCAGCGGTCCCGCCACCGACATGATCTCGGCGACCGAAGGACCGCCGATCTGCCAGATCAGCCCTTTGTAACCAGCCTGGCGCGCCTGCTTGAGCATCAGCCCGGCATCACCGGGCGAATTGGAGTTCAAATCTATCAGGTCGACGCCCTGCGCCATCATGCGCGTGAGCAGCGGCACGAATTCCTGGGTGCCGCGATCAGCTCCAGGCGATGGATTCGCACGGGATTGTTCGTCTCATGCACCTCGACCGGGACATTCGCGCAGTTGAACACCGGACACAGCGCCTCGGCACCATCCTTGTCGGAACGGCCACCGAAGCCACCAAGAACCAGGTCGTACATGATCCAGCGCTTGCCGGTTTCCGGATCGACACCGCCGAGCTTCGGATTCGCCCAATGCGTAAACGCCCCCATCGCGCGCTCCGGCACCGCCTTCGCCACGGCACCGTTGATCGTATCGAATATCCGCACCTGTACCGAGGCACGGCCGCCGCCCGCTGCCGGGTAGCGCGGGTTAAAGAAGCTCCCCTCCCGCGCAACCAGCTTGACCACCCGCTCGATCCCGGCGTTGTTCGGCACGTCGATCTTTGCGAAGATCCGCATCGCGAAACTCGCGTAGGCGCGCGTGTAGTTGATATAGGAATTGATGCCGGCCGGCACCGCATCGCTGCTGCGGGAGAAGTCGACCGTCGCTATCCCGTCTTTCAATGTGATGTCGACGCGGATATCGACCGGCGGCGTCCCCGGTCCATAATCGTCGAGCGGATCCTCGAAGCTGTAGGTTCCTCCCGGCAAGGCCCGGATCAGTTCGCGCCCGCGCGCCTCGGAACGATCCAGGATATCCTCGATCACGTTCTCAATGAGCTCCTCGCCATAATGGGCAAACAACTTCCGAAACCTTTGCGTGCCGACATGGTTCGCGTTGCGCTGCGCCAACAGATCGCCTCTTACCTTCTCGGGAACGCGGACATTACCGAGGATCATCCGCGGCAGATCGGAATCGAACTCCCCGCCGCGTACCAACCTCATCGGCAGCACACGCAGGCCCTCGGCGAAGGCATCCCGCACGCCCTGCACCGCCTCGGAGCCTGGTTGCGCACCGCCCATGTCGACATGATGCGCTGTGTTGACGGCGTAGCCGAGAAGCGTCTCGTCCTCGAAGATTGGCGCGACCAGGAACATGTCGGGAAAATGTCCGCCGCCGAGATAGGCATCGTTCGTCGCCAGCATGTCGCCCGGCCGCAGCGTCTCCGGCGGGATGTAATTCAGTACGTTCTGCACGACGTAGGTCATCGCACCCAGATGGCCCGGCGTGAAATTCCCCTGCGCGATCAGGCGTCCCTGCCGGTCGAATAGCCCGGTCGAGAAGTCCTCGCCTTCGCGCACCGCCTCGGAGAACGCGGTCCGGCGCAGCGCGCCACCCATCTCGTCGGCAATCGAAACCGAACTGTTCCACACTACGGTCAATGTAACCGGGTCCACGTTCCGCTGTGCCATGCGCGTCATGCCCCGCCCTTGATATCGATGATGAGATTGCCCGCAGCACTCAGAGAAACCGTGTCTCCCGGCAGCACGACAATGGTGGATTCGCGCTCCTCCACCAACGCCGGCCCGAGGATCCGATGCTCTTCGGTCAGCGCATAGCGATTGACGACCTTGGTCCGAACCATGCCACCGGATTCCGGGAAATAGGCATCGCGCTCCGCCGTCACCGGATCGCCGCCGCACTCGTGCCCCTCCAGACGGATACCCGCATCCGCGTGGCTGCCGATGATGGTCGCCACTGCGAACCAGTCTGTCACCTCAACGGGCGCATTGGGATCGTTGTAGCCGTACTCGCGCCGATAGGCGGCATGGAACGCTGCCAGCGCGGTCGCGGCATAGCCGGTGCCGATCTCGCCCTCGGGCAGATCGACACGGATCTCGTAGCCCTGCCCGGCATAGCACATAGCGGCGCGGGTCCCGCCCACGCTCGATCGAGACGATCCGCATCGCGCGTTCCATGTTGGCATTGGCGATCGAATGAATGCCCCACGCCGCCGCCTCCAGCGTCAGTCCGAGCGGCCTCGCGATATCGCGATCGAGTACGGCGGCGGCATTGTCGCGCTGCAACGCCATCGCGCCGCCATTGAAGAAGGCGGGATTGAGATAGCCGAGCACCAGGTTGGCATCCGTGATGGTCGGCTGCGTGCCGCCACGGCCGTAGCAAATGGGCCCGGGTTCCGCACCGGCGCTGTCCGGCCCGACGCCGATCAGCCCCATGCCGGTGCGGGCGATGCTGCCACCTCCGGCGCCAATCTCCAGCAGATCGATCGCCATGATGCTGAGAGGAAGTCCGCTGCCTTTCCTGTAGTTCACGGCGTCCACCTCGACGTTCGAGGTCACTGCGGGCGTGCCGTCATCGATCGCACCGAGCTTCGCCGTCGTGCCGCCCATGTCGAAGGTCATGACATGGCTGCAATCTTCCTCCCGCCCGACCTCGGCGCACATCAGCACGCCCGCCGCCGGCCCGGATTCCACGATCCGGATGGGATAGGCGCAGGCCAGTTCCGCCGAGACCACGCCGCCATTCGACTGCATGATCGACATCTCGGCACCGACCCCGAGTTCCCTCAGCGAACCAGTCAGCGCCTGGAGATAGCCATCGACCAGCGGCGCCACGCAGGCATTCGCCACCGTGGTGCTGGTGCGCTCATATTCCCGGTATTTCGGTGCAATCACCGAGGACAGCGAAACCCGAACGCCTTGAAGCCGCGCTGCAAGTGCATCGGCCATGCGCTGCTCATGGACCGGATTGGCGTAGGCATGCAGGAAGACGACGGCGATCGAGTCATATCCGCCCGCCGCCACCCGCTCGGCGATCGCCGCCGCCTCCGTCTCGTCCAGAGCCAGCAGCACCGTGCCGTCCGCCGCCAGTCGCTCCGGCACCTCGAAGATATCCGCGCGCCGCACCAGCGGCTTCGGCTTGTCGATATGCAGGCTGTTCGTATCGTAGCGCTTCTGCCACCCGATCAGCAGAATGTCGCGGAAGCCCGCTGTCGTCAGCAGTGCCGTGCGGCTGCCCTTGCGCTCCAGGATGGCGTTGGTCGCGATTGTCATGGCGTGCAACGCCTTGGCGATATCGGCCGGCCGGAGAGTTGTGTCTTTGAATCGCGCGCGCAAACCATCCAATACCGCCTTCGCCCGCTCATGCGAAGTGGTGGGAACCTTCCAGATCTCGGTCTTCCCGGTCTCGGTATCGCGCAACACGAAGTCGGTGAATGTGCCGCCAATGTCGAAGGCGATCTCCATCATGTTAGCCCGCTCCACACGAAGCCTTGCATCCGCGTACCCCAGATCATTGAATGTTTCACTCGGTTCCCGTTGCCGGCCAGCCGATCCATGTCGCTGTCACCGGGCATGGATGTCGCTGTACGTGGCGTCCAGCGTCCGGCGCAGTCGCGCGGCCAGCTCCACCATCTCGTCCTTGGTAATGATCAGCGGCGGAGAGAAGGCGATGCGGTTGCCGGCAATTCGCAAAATCAAACCATTGCGTCGCGCATGTGCGTCGATGCGCGCGCCCAGGCCGATCTCGGCCGGATAGTTCTCCCGCGTGGTCTTGTCCTTATACCAGCTCCATCCCGCCGATCAGCCCGACCCCGGTGAAGTCGCCGACCAGCGGATGGTCGCACAGGGCGCCCATCGTTTCGAGGAACACCGGCTCCACCGAACGCACATGATCGATGATGCCGATCTCCTTGTAGATCGCCAGCGTTTCCAGCGCTACCGAGGCAGCCACGGGATGCCCGCCATAGGTGTAGCCGTGGACGAACGCACCGTACTTGTCGCTCTGCTGCAGTACGGACTGGAATATCCGCTCGTTCAGCAGCACCGCCGAGATCGGCTGCATCGC
>PKWQ01000195.1 GCA_003133265.1 Acetobacteraceae bacterium | reverse complement strand
GCCGTTCATCGGGGGAATCCCGATCAAAGGCAAGTCCGGCCAGGCCCGCGCCGATCGACACCGCTTGCGCTAAATCAACGCTTCCAGGCGGCCGAGGCGCTACGCCACAAATCGGCGGTATGCCCGGTTTGCGAGGCGGCAAGGCACCGCGGTTCCGTCGTCACGCCACCGGCCCCAACCTTTGGCATACAAACATGAACCAATCCCGAACCTGGCTTGTGAGGTCCGCCATCGCGCTGCTGGTGATCGGCGGCGCATATTACGCTTGGCAGTGGTTCACGCGGCCGTCGCTGCCGGACGGCATCGCCAGCGCCAATGGCCGCATCGAGGCGACCGAGATCGATATCGCGACCAAAACGGCCGGCCGCGTGAAGGAAATCCTGGTCAACGAAGGCGACTTCGTCACGGCACAGCAAGTCCTGGTCCGGATGGACACCCAGATGCTCGACGCGCAGCGCCGCGAGGCCGACGCGCAGCTCCGCCGTGCCGTCATCGGCGTCACCACCGCGCGCACACAGGTCATCCAGCGCCAAGCCGAGAACCGGGCGGCGGTGGCCGTCGTGGCGCAGCGCCAGGCCGAACTGGACGCCGCGAAAAGGCGCTTCGACCGGTCCGAGGAACTGGCCAAGCACGGCACGGCGGCGATCGAGACCCTGGACAACGACCGCGCCCGCTACGCCGGCGCGACCGCAGCCGTCAGCGCGGCGGAAGCCCAGGTCGCGGCGGCGGAGTCCGCCATCAGTGCGGCCGAGTCGCAGGTCGTCAACGCGCTCGCCGGCATCGACGCCGCCCAGGCGACGGTCGAGCGCATCCAGGCCGATATCGACGACAGCACGCTGAAATCCCCCCGCGACGGCCGCGTGCAGTACCGCGTCGCGCAGCCCGGCGAAGTGCTCGGCGCCGGCGGCAAGGCGCTCAACACCGTCGATCTGAGCGACGTCTACATGACCTTCTTCCTGCCGACCGAGGCGGCGGGGCGGGTCGCCATCGGCACCGAGGTGCATCTCGTACTCGACGCGGCGCCGCAATACGTCTTCCCGGCCCGGGCGACCTTCGTCGCCGACGTCGCCCAGTTCACCCCGAAGACGGTGGAAACCGCCGACGAGCGGCAAAAGCTGATGTTTCGCGTCAAGGCGCAAATCGCGCCCGACCTGCTGAAAAAATACATAAGGCAAGTGAAAACCGGGCTGCCCGGCATGGCCTACGTGCAGTTGGCGCCCGACGTCCAGTGGCCCCCCGCACTGCAGGTCAGGCTGCCGCAATGAGCGGTGCGACCGCCGCAGCCCCCATGGCCCGCCTGCGCGACATCGCCTTGCGCTATGGCAAAGCCCGCGCGCTGGAGGACGTCACCCTCGACCTGCCGCAAGGCTGCATGGTCGGGCTGATCGGTCCCGACGGGGTCGGCAAGTCGAGCCTGCTGTCGCTGATCGCTGGCGCGCGCGCGTTGCAGGCCGGCCATCTCGAGGTGCTCGGCGGCGACATGGCGGACGCGGCGCACCGTCGCGCGGTCTGCCCGCGCATCGCCTACATGCCGCAGGGCCTCGGCAAGAACCTCTATCCGACGCTGTCGGTGTTCGAGAACATCGACTTCTTCGCCAGCCTGTTCGGACAGACGCACGACGAACGCCGCCGCCGCATCGCCGACCTCGTCGGCAGCACCGGCCTAGCGGCGTTCGTGGACCGCCCCGCCGGCAAGCTGTCGGGCGGCATGAAGCAGAAGCTCGGCCTGTGCTGCGCCCTGGTGCACGATCCCGACCTGCTGATCCTCGACGAGCCGACCACCGGCATCGACCCGCTGTCGCGGCGGCAATTCTGGGAACTGATCGATCGTATCCGCGCCGGCCGGCCGGGCATGAGCGTGGTGGTCGCCACCGCCTACATGGAGGAAGCCGCGCGCTTCGACTGGCTGGTGGCGATGAACGCCGGCCGCGTGCTCGCCGCCGGCACCGTACCGGACCTGCTCGCCCGCACCGGCGCGGCGACGCTGGAAGCCGCCTTCATCGCCCTGCTGCCGGAGGCATTGCGCCGCACCCACCGCGCCATCGTGGTCCCGCCGCGTGCCGTGGACCAGACCGCCATCGCCATCGAGGCGCGCGACCTGACCATGCGGTTCGGCGATTTCGTCGCCGCCGATCATGTCAGCTTTCGCATCCATCAAGGCGAGATCTTCGGCTTCCTCGGCTCCAACGGCTGCGGCAAGACCACCACGATGAAGATGATGACCGGCCTGCTGCCGCCGAGCGAGGGCCAGGCCTGGCTGTTCGGTCAGCCAGTGGACCCGAAGGATCTCGAAACCCGCCGCCGCGTCGGCTATATGTCGCAGGGCTTCTCGCTCTACTCGGAACTCACCGTGCGGCAGAACCTGGAGCTGCACGCCCGCCTGTTCCGGCTCGCGCCCGACAGCATCCCCGGCCGCATCGCCGAGGTCGCCGAGCGCTTCGGCCTGCGCGACATCATGGACACAATGCCCGGCACCCTGCCGCTCGGACAGCGCCAGCGCCTGTCGCTCGCGGTGGCGATGATCCATGCCCCGGCGATGCTGATCCTCGACGAGCCGACCTCCGGCGTCGACCCGATCGCCCGCGACGCATTCTGGCAGACGCTGATCGACCTGTCGCGGCGCGACCAGGTGACGATCTTCATCTCCACCCATTTCATGAACGAAGCCGAGCGCTGCGACCGCATCTCGCTGATGCACGCGGGCCGGGTCCTGGTCAGCGACACCCCGGCCGCCCTGGTGCAACAGCGCGGCGTCGCGACCCTGGAAGACGCCTTCATCCTCTATCTCGAGGACACGATGGGCGTCAGCGAGGCCGCTGCCGCGCCCGAACCGCGCGCCCCCGGGGAACCCGCCACCCGCCCGGCGGCAAGCCGGTTCGATCCGCGCCGCATGTTCAGCTACGCCCGCCGCGAGACGCTGGAACTGCGCCGCGATCCGATCCGCGCGACCCTGGCGCTGGTCGGCACCGTCATCCTGATGTTCATCATGGCCTATGGCATCAGCATGGACGTGGAGAGTCTGAC
>PKWQ01000330.1 GCA_003133265.1 Acetobacteraceae bacterium | reverse complement strand
TGACCGTCCTGTTCAGGAACAGATAGTCGAGCGCGATGGCGGGCTCGGTCACGACCTGGCTCTTCCACTGCGGGTTGGCGATCAGCCCCGGATAGTTGGCCGGCGGGATGTAGTCGCCGAGCAGGTCGGCGTCGCCGCTTTGCACCTTAAGGACGGCGGTCGTCGGCGTGATCGAGTACTCGAAGCGGATCTTGTCGACGTAGCCGGCCGTGCCCGTGTAGTTGGTGTTGCGCACGAGCAGCAGGTCCTGGCTGGCCGTCCAGTGGTCGCACACGTAGGGACCGGTGCCCAGCGGGTGCCGCCCGATCTGCTTGCCCCACTTGGCTACCCACTCCTTGGCCATCGGCGCGCCGAAGGGCATCTCCCGCCTGCTGCAACGGGTCGGCCGCGCCAATCACCGCATGGACGAAGCCTCCCGCGCCGTGCTGGTCCCCGCCAACCGGTTCGAGGTACTGGAATGCGTGGCCGCCATCGACGGGGTGGCGGCGCGCGAACTCGACGGCGATCCGCCGCGCCCCGGCGGGCTCGACGTGTTGGCCCAGCACCTGCTCGGCATGGCCTGCGGCGCGCCGTTCGAGCCGGATGCGATGTTCGCGGAAATCCGCTCGGCCGCGCCCTATGCCGATCTGTCGCGCGCGGATTTCGACGCCACGCTGGACTTCGTCGCCACCGGCGGTTACGCGCTTGCCGCCTATGAGCAATATCGCAAACTGTTCCGCGACAGCCAGGGCCGGATGCATGTGCGTTCCGCCCGCATCGCCGCGCAGCACCGGATGAATATCGGCACCATCGTCGAGGCGCCGCTGCTGAAGGTGCACCTCGTCGGCAAAACCCGGCGCGCCTTCGGCACCGCGCTCGGCGAGGTCGAGGAATATTTCGTCAACCAGCTGCGCCCGGGCGATGGCTTCATCTTCGCCGGCCGCAAGCTGCGTTTCCTCGGCGTGCGCGAGACGGTGGTGCAGGCGGCCGAGGGCGCTGTGGACGATCCGTTGGTTCCCGCCTATGCCGGGGGGCGGCTGCCGCTGACCACCAACCTCGCCAGCAGGGTACGCGCGCTGTTGCAGTCACCCGAGACCTGGCAGCGTTTCCCCGACCAGGTGGCCGAATGGTTACGACTGCAACGGCGCCGCTCGCGCCTGCCCGGCCGCGACGACCTGCTGGTGGAAACCTTCCCGCGCGGCGGACGCTGGTACCTGGTCGCCTACTGCTTCGAGGGCCGCAACGCGCACCAGACGCTGGGGATGCTGTTGACCAAGCGCATGGCGCGCGCCGGCTTCGCGCCGCTCGGCTTCGTCGCCACCGACTATGTCATCGGCATCTGGTCCGCCAACCAGCCGCTGGATATCGCCGCTTTGTTCGGCCAGGACATGCTGGGCGACGATCTGGAGGAATGGATGGCCGACAGCTCGATGCTGAAACGCAGCTTCCGCAACGTCGCCGTCATCGCCGGGCTGATCCAGCGCAGCCATCCCGGCGTGGAGAAGACCCGCCGCCAGGTCACGGTGAATTCCGACCTGATCTACGACGTGCTGCGCCGGCACCAGCCGGATCATATCCTGCTGCGCGCCACCCGCGCGGATGCCGCGCACGGTCTGATCGACCTCGGCCGGGTGGCCGCCATGCTGGCGCGGGTGCATGGGCGGATCGTGCATATGGCGCTTTCGCGCGTCTCCCCGCTGGCGGTGCCGATCCTGCTGGAGATCGGCCGCGAACAGGTCGGCAGCGAAGCCGACGAGGACGCGCTGCTGGCCGAGGCCGAGGCGCTGGTCGCGGAGGTGACGAACGAGGCGCCACCTGCCCCGCCGCCGCGCCGCCGCCGCGCGCGTTCGGTGCAGCACGATCTGTTCGACGCATGAGCGCCGCCCCCGTCCATCTCGCCGGCGAGCGGCTGATGCTCGATCCCGCCGGCGCGCTGGTCTGGCCGGCGGCCGGGCTGCTGGCGGTCTCCGACCTGCATCTGGAGAAGGGCTCCGCCTGCGCGCGCCGGGGCATGCTGGTGCCGCCCTGGGATACCAAGGCGACGCTCGATCGCCTCGCGCTGCTGCTGCGCCGCTACCGCCCGCGTATCGTCGTGGCCCTTGGCGACAGCTTCCAGGACGATCAGGGCGCGGCACGGCTGCCGCCGGCCGAGGTGGCGCGGATCGCTGGCATGACCCGGTCGGCGCGCTTCGTCTGGGTGCTCGGCAACCACGACCCGACGCCGGCCGAGGGGCTGGGCGGGGAATGGGTCGAGGAATTCGCGGCCGGTCCGCTGGTGTTCCGCCATCAGGCGCGGCCCGGCGCGTCGGGTGAGGTCTGCGGCCATCACCACCCGAAAGCGGCCATCGCCGCGCGCGGCGGCACCGTCAGCCGCCCATGCTTCGTCGCCGACAGCCGGCGCGTCATGCTGCCTGCCTTCGGCGCCTACACCGGCGGGCTCGACGTACGCCACACCGAAATCGCCCGGCTGTTCCAGCGCGGCGGGCGGGTATTCCTGCTGGGGCAGGAACGGCTGTTCAGCTTTCCGCTGGGGGGCGAGCCGCGCGCATGAGCCCGCTCGCCATCCCGCCCGGCATGCCGATCCGCGTCGTCGGGGACGTGCATGGCGATGCCGGCGCCTTCGCCTATGCCGCCGCGACCGACCGTTTTCTGATCCAGCTCGGCGACCTCGTCGATTACGGGCCGGACAGCGCGGAGGTGCTGCGGCTGATGTTCCGGCTGATCGACGAAGGCCGTGGGCTGTTCCTGCTCGGCAACCACGACTTCAAGCTCGCCCGTAAGCTTGCCGGCCAGCATGTGCGGTCGGACGAGCCGGTCGCCGAGACCGTGGCGCAGCTCGATCCCGAACTCCGCGCGCGCACGCTGGCCGAAATCTGCCGCGCGCCGGCATGGCTGCATCACGGCGCGGCTTTGTTCGTGCATGGCGGCTTCCATCCGGCGATGCTGAACGGTCCCGCGCCGCCAGTGGAGCTGCGCCACCCGAGCGGTCCCNNCGCCGGTGGAATTGCGCCACCCGGACGGTCCGCTCTCCCGCGCTTTGTATGGCGAGCCCACCGGGCGCATCCAGCCGGACGGGTTTCCCGAGCGCAGCCTGGGCTGGATCGACCGCATTCCCGCCGGGCGTGTCGTCTATTGCGGCCATGACCGGCGCAGCAACGACGGGCGGCCCTGGCGCCATACCGGCATGGCCGGCGGCGAGGCGGTGTTCCTCGACACCGGCGCCGGCAAGGGCGGACATCTGTCCTGGATCGATCTTCCTGCGCCGTGACACGCATCCGGGGACGACAAACCCGGGGGTTGGTGGCAAGATCGATACTGTTCCCTGAGCCGGATGGCCGCCCCCCTATGCGACAGCTATTGCTTCTGCGTCATGCCAAGTCGTCCCGGGACGATCCGAAGCTCCCGGACCATGCCCGCCCGCTGAACGCGCGCGGCCGTCGGTCTGCTGCTGCGATGCGCGCGGCCATGCATAATCTCGGCCTTGCCCCCGACCTGGTCCTGGTCTCCGCCGCCCGGCGCACGCTGCAAACCATGGAAGCGCTGGAACCCTGGGACGACACGCCGCTGATCGAGCCGATGGAGGCGCTGTATCTCGCTCCCGCGCCACAGCTGCTCGGCGTGCTGCGCGGGGTCGCGGACACCACCCGCAGCGTGCTGCTGATCGGGCATAATCCCGGACTGCACGATCTGGCGATGCTGCTGGTGGGCCCCGTCGCCCTGGGTCATGACGGCCCAACCATCCGCCGCCTGGTCGACGGCTATCCGACCGGCGCGCTGACCGAATTCGCCATTCCCGGACGCTGGCGGCAGCTCGACGAGGGTGGCGGGCGGCTGCTGCGCTTCCTGGCGCCGCGCGACTTGCCGGGGTTGGCGGCCTGAACGGATGGAACTGGAACTCGTCCTTTCCCCCGCGGCCGCCTCCCGCCTGCCCCACCTGAAACTGCTCGCACCGCTCAAGCAGGGGCGCGCCCGCAACCGGCCGGTCCGCATCGTCTGGCACGACAGCCCGGACGCCGCATTGGCCGCCGACGGCCTGGCGCTGGCGGAACGGCGCGAGGGATGGCAGCTGGAACGGATGTATCCCGGCCGGGATCTCTGGCCCCCGGCCACGCCGGCGCCGGTGCTGCGCGAGGCACGCGATCGCGCCAGCCTCGGCGACGATGCCCTGCCGGAGACGCTGGTGCCCACCGCCAGCTTCGCGGGCCGCGCGCTCGGCCTGTCGCTGCTGGTCGAGAACGAAGCAATGGAGCTCACGCTGCTCTCCGGCACGATCCGCGGCGTGGTCGACGAACACCAGGCGGCCCGCCTCCTGATCTCCGGCCCGGCGCGAGAGACGGTCCGCCTGGCGCTGATCCTGGCCGACGAACTGCCGCTGTCGGTGCCGCGCGCCAGCCTGGCCGGGGAGGCGATCTCGGTCGCACGGGGGATAGTGCCCGCGCCACGGCGGATCGGCGCGCCCGCGGTGCCGGACGGCGTTTCCGTCGCCGATGCCTTCGCCCATCTGGCCGGGCATCTGACCGATGTCATCCTGCATTGGGCACCGATCGCCGCCGCCGGAGAGGGCGGACCGGAGCCGGTGCATCAGATGCGCGTCGGCGTGCGTCGGCTGCGTTCGGTGCTGTCGGTGTTCCGCTCCGCCACGGCCTGTCCCACCATCGCGGAGGCCGCTGCGGGATTGAAGGCGCTCGGCGCCGTGCTCGGCCCGGCGCGGGATTGGGACGTGTTCACCGCCGGCATCGGCGCGCGCGTGGCCACCGCCTTCCCCGAGGAACGCGCGATGGTCAGGCTGATGGAAGCGGCCGAGCGTCACCGCCGCCAAGGCTATGCCGACCTGCGCCGCTTCATCGACGATCCCGCTTTCCGCCTGCTCGGCATCCGCCTCGCCGCGCTATCGGCGGCCCGGCTGTGGGAGCAGGAGATCGACGATGCCGAACGCACGGTGCTGGCCACGCCGCTGACGGATTTCGCCGTCGCGGCGCTGAACCGGCGGTTGAAACGCATGGTGGCGCCGGGCAACGACATCGCCCACATGGAGCCGGAGGCGCTGCACATCATCCGGCTGCGCGCCAAGCGCCTGCGCTACGCCGCGGAGTTCTTCGCCCCGCTGTTTCCCGGCAAGGCCACAAGGCGCTTCACCCGCCGCCTTTCCCAGCTGCAGGAGGAGCTCGGCCTGTTGAACGACGGCACGGTAGCGGCCGGGTTACTCGCGCAACTACCGGGCGGTGGCGCGGAACGCGCGTTCGCCATCGGGTTGGTGCGCGGCTTCGTCGCGGCTGCCTCCAACACGGCGCGCAAGGAAATCGTCGAGGTGTGGCGGGACTTTCGCAAGCAGGAACCGTTCTGGACGTGATGTTTTGCCGACCCGCGTGATTTCCATGATTGCGTCCCGATCACGCGCGCGTTAGGGCTTGGCTTCCGACGCAACAGATACGTCAGAACGGGACCATTCCGATGCGCCGCCCGCGCCGCATCTTTCGATCATCCCTTCCCCGCACCCGGCGTGGGCGGGTGACGCTCGGACTGTATGCCGGGCTGCTCGCGCTCGCCGCTTGTGCCACGCTGCTGTTGAGCAGCCTGTTCGCCTTCGGGGGATTCGCGGGAGTCGACCACCCGTCGCCGCCGCCGGGACGGCTAGAGGCGGAACCGGCGCAGATCGCCGTGGTCGACGGCAGCACGCTCCGCCTGCGCGAACGCGTGGTGCGGCTCCTGGGCATCGAGACGCCGGATCGCGGTCAGACCTGCCGGCAACCGAATGGTGGCGGTTTCGACCGCGCCGCCGCGTCGGCCGAGGCGCTCGCCGCGCTGGTGCGCCAGGGCCAGGTGGCCTGCGAGTTGCGCGGGCGGGACGGCATGGGCCGCGCTCTGGCGGTCTGCGAAGCCAGCGGCACCGAGCTGAACCGTGCCCTTGTCGCCGGCGGCTGGGCACGCGCGGGGCGTGACCTGCCGGGACTGAAGCACGAGGAAATGCTGGCCAGGGCCGAGGGGCGTGGCCTGTGGGGCGCCACCGGCGCAGTGACTTGGTAACGCCCGCATCTGATATTATGATTGCTGCAAGCGCGAAGGTTGCGCTCGGCGTGAGTCCGCCATAATTTTGCAGCGAGTCTTGATCCAGGCTTGGCGGAGAACGGCTCGCCAAGCGAGAACCCACTCACCTGCCGGCGCCAGCCGACACAATATCGAAGGAAACACGCATGAGCGCCACGGCAAACGGGTCCCTCACCATCACGTTGGATGGGTCGAACAAATCCTCCAAACTGCCCCTGATCCAGGGCACGCTCGGTCCGGCGGTGGCCGATATCCGGAAGATCTACAACGATCTGGGGATCTTCACCTTCGATCCCGGCTACGGCGCCACCGCATCGTGTGAAAGCAAGATCACCTACATCGACGGCGACGAAGGCGTGCTGTTGTACCGGGGCTATCCGATCGAGCAGCTGGCCGAGAAATCGACCTTCCTGGAAGTCGCCTATCTGCTGCTGAACGGCGAACTGCCGACTACCGCGGAGTCCAAGGACTTCGAGGATGGCGTGCTGCGCCACACCATGCTGCACGAGCAGCTACGCACCTTCTACAACGGCTTCCGGCGCGACGCGCACCCGATGGCGGTGATGTGCGGCGTGGTCGGCGCCCTGTCGGCATTCTATCACGACAGCCTGGACATCACGAACCCCGAGCATCGCCGGATCAGCGCCTTCCGCCTGATCGCGAAGGTGCCGACGATCGCCGCCTGGGCCCACAAGTACAATATCGGCCAGCCGTTCATGTATCCGCAGAACAACCTCGGGTATGCCGAGAACTTCCTCTATATGTTCAACGCGGTGCCGGCCGAGCCCTACCATGTCAATCCGATCCTGGCGCGGGCCATGGACCTGATCATGATCCTGCACGCCGATCACGAGCAGAATGCCTCCACCTCCACCGTGCGTCTGGCCGGCTCCACCGGCGCCAATCCGTTCGCCTGCATCGCCGCCGGCATCGCCAGCCTGTGGGGCCCCTCGCATGGCGGCGCCAACGAAGCGGTGCTGCACATGCTGGGCGAGATCGGGCATGTGAAGAACATCCCGACCTTCCTGGAGCAGGTGAAGGACAAGAACAGCAAGGTGAAGCTGATGGGCTTCGGCCACCGGGTCTACAAGAACTACGACCCGCGCGCGAAGATCATGCAGGCTACCTGCCATCAGGTACTGCGCGAACTCGGCATCAAGGACGACCCGCTGCTGGATTTGGCGATCGAGCTGGAGAAGATCGCGCTGAACGATCGGTATTTCGTCGATCGCAAGCTGTACCCGAACGTCGATTTCTATTCGGGCATCATCCTGAAGGCGATGGGCTTCCCGCTGTCGATGTTCACCGCGCTGTTCGCCGTGGCCCGCACCGTGGGCTGGATCAGCCAGTGGCAGGAGATGATCGAGGACCCGGAGCAGCGCATCGGCCGGCCCCGGCAGATCTACACCGGCGCCGCCAAGCGCGACTACGTACCGCTGGCCCAGCGCGGCTGACGGAGAGCGACCGCGCCCGGAGAGGCTGCTTTCCTCTCCGGGCCGCCGCGTTTGTCCGCCGGCCTGCCCGCAAGAACCGTCCCAACGCCGCCAGCCCCGCTTGCGGCGTATTCCTTGCCCCAATTCATTGCAAATTCATCCACATTTGACCGTGGATGGTTTTATATACAGGATGTTATTGAACAGCATTAAATATACCCGCTAAGTGATTCCGATGATTCAAAAATCAATCCGAAACCAGAACCTGCCAAACACAGCAGCGCAACCTGAATGGCGTCCGTAGCAATAGAACAAAACAGGAATCATTAGGCAAACAACCCGTATGAGTAGAGTTATAAAACGTTTTGCTACTTTAAGTTGATTAACCACTTCCAAATCTTCTAAATACCCTTTATCACTACACCCATAGGTTGAGTGATTATGGCCGCGGAAACCGGAGGGGAATAGCATGCGTCGCTACGAATCACTGGATGCATTGGTCAGAGCCCGATTGAAGACATGGCCGCAGCGTCCGCCTGGGCTCGGCGATCGCGGCAAGGGGCACAACGCCTGGTTGCGCGGCCGGCCGGCGGATCTGGATTTACACAACCCGTTCCTGAAGCTGCCCGGCAGCAACCGGCTGCGTACCCTGCCGGACGGGCTGTGGCTCAATTTCGGCGGCACGCCGGCGGAGCCTTTCGTCGACATCCTGGCCGTCGAGGCCTGCGGCTCGCTGCCCAATCTGCTCGACAAGCGATCGCGCTTCGCGCCCAGCACGCATTCGCTGCTCGCCGTCTGCCCGGTGCCCTGGCTGCTCGCCCCGGTCACGCCCGGCGAACCTCTGGCACGCTGGCAGGCGACGGGCCTGCTGCGGGCCGTACCCATTTCGTCCCTCATCCTGCCGGTGCGCGACGTCCGCGTGCTGTACGGGCTGAAACCGCGCCACTATCGCGGCTTCAGCGAAAGCCAGGTGCCGCATCCGCACGAATATTTCGTGCCGATGGAAAGCCTGATCGTGGAAGACGGCGACAAGGACCCGGCCCTGCAAGCCCTGCTCTCGCGCGCCGCCGTCAGCGCGAACTTTCTCAGTCCACCTTAGACGGCGGCAGACCGAGCCCCGCCTCGGCGACGCACCGGCGCGCCAGATCCGGCCGGTCGGTGATCATGCCGTCCACGCCCCAGCGCAGCAGCCGGCGCATGTCCTCGGGCAGGTTCACCGTCCAGGGCACCACCCGCAGCCCGAGACCGTGCGCTTCAGCAAGGCTTGCCTGCGTCAGGTCGGCGAACGCGGGCGCCCAGATCGACCCGCCCTCGGCCGCGACCGCGCGCGGCACCGATCCGCCGAAATCCTCCGGCGCCGGTCCGCCCCACCATAGCCGCGCCGCCGCCACCGTCTGCGCGGACGTGAGCCAGGCATAGGCCAGATCGGACCGGAGACGCCGCAGATGCCGGGGGCCGCGCCAGTCGAACGACTGCACCACGATGCGCGATGCCGCCCCCGCCGCATCCGCCACGGCAGCCACCGCCTCCGCCATCGCTTCCGGCGCGGCGGTCCACGCGGGATGATCGGGGAAGCTCTTGATCTCCACCGTGAAGCGCGCAGCCGGGTCGAGGCGCAGCGCCTCGGCGAATGTCGGGATGCGCGCGCCGTCGATCGGCGCCTGCTCCGGATACAGCGCTGCATAGGCGCTGGCAGGGCGGATGCGCCCGACATCGTAGATGGCCAGCGCGGCCGCCGGCAGCGTGCGGATCAGCGGCCGTTGCCCGTCAAGCCACCGTCCGCCGGCATCGCGGGTGATGTCCGGGTTGAGCGCGGGATCGTGGCTGAGCACCAGCACATTGTCCGCGGTCATCGCCACATCGATCTCGATCGCCGCCACCCCGAGCGCGAGCGTGCGGCGGAACCCCTCCAGCGTGTTCTCCGCAAACAGCCCGCGCGCCCCGCGATGGCCCTGCAAATCGAATGGCTGTGTCATGTCCCTTCTTCGCCGCCCTTGTGACGAGTGGAAGTTGCGGCACATTCTGCGCCCGAGGACAACAGGAGCGACGATGGGCATGAGCGAGCGCGGCGAGAAGATATTGGGCGTGCTGGGCGGCATGGGGCCGCTGGCGAGTGCGCACTTCATGGCCCGGCTGACATTGCTGACGCCGGCTGAGCGCGACCAGGACCATATCCCCGCCGTGCTCTGGTCCGATCCGCGCGTGCCCGACCGTACCCGGGGCAAGCTCTCGGGCGGCGCCGATCCGCTGCCCTGGCTGCTGCGCGGCATCCGCGGCCTGAAGCAGGCCGGCTGCGGCGCCATCGCCATTCCCTGCAACACCGCGCATGGCTGGTACGAGGAAATGCTTGCCGAAGCCGGCATGCCGATCCTGCATATCGTCGACGCCGCCGCGACCGACCTCGCGCGCACCGGCATCACCGGCGGCACGATCGGGCTGATGGGCACCCAGGCGACGCTCGATATGCGGCTCTACCAGACCAGGCTGGAGCATCGCGGCTGGACCTGCATCACCCCGAGCCAGGAGGAAATGGACCGCAAGGTCAGCCCCGCCATCGCCCTGGTGAAAGCCAACCGGGTGGCGGAGGCCTACGCGCCGCTTGCCGACGTGGCGCAAAGCCTCGCCGCGCGCGGTGCCGGCGCGGTGGTGCTGGGCTGCACAGAAATCCCCTTGGGGATTCAGGCGGGACCGCACGAAACGCTCGGGGTGAAGCTGGTCGATACCATCGACGCGCTGGCGCGCGCGGCGATCGGCTGGGCGCGGGGCTAGGTCGCCCCGCTCAGCTGAGCGCGCATTCCGCCCCCGACCCGCTCTCGGCGCGGATCACGTGATGATCGATCCATTCCGCCACCAGCCGGCGGGCTTCGTTCAGCGAGGCTTCCGGGTGGTGGATGCGATACAGCGTGGTGCAGGCGGTGTAGGCCGCCATATCGTCGGTGCCGAGCTGGCGCAGATCGCGATACGCTGTGACCACGGCACGTTCGCAACGGCGGGCGATCTGGCTCTCGTGACCCATTGTCAGGCACGCTCCTAATTGCGAAATTGTCGCAACACGAAACGCAGATTACGGCCCGGTTTCCCGGGTCGCAACCTCTGCATACGCGCGCCGCACATATGCCGGGAAAAATCAGCCGGCGGCGACGATTTCCGCCAGCACCCGACCGACATCCGCGGTGCCGGCCTGCCCGCCCATGTCGCGGGTGCGCGGGCCGCTCTCGCGCAGCAGCGTCTCGATCGCGCCGACGATCGCCTGGCCGGCCTCGCGCTCGCCGAGATGCTCCAGCATCATCCCGGCGGACCAGATCTGCCCGATCGGGTTGCAGATATGCTTGCCGGCGATGTCCGGCGCCGAGCCGTGTACCGGCTCGAACATCGAGGGGAACACGCCCTCGGGGTTGATGTTGGCGCTCGCCGCGATGCCGATGGAGCCGGCAACGGCGGGCCCGAGGTCGGACAGGATGTCGCCGAACAGGTTGGAGCCGACCACCACGTCGAACCAGTCCGGATGCTGCACGAAATGCGCGCACAGGATGTCGACGTGGAACTGATCTATGCGAATTTCCGGATAAGCCTTTGCCATTTCAGCAAACCGCTCGTCCCAATAGGGCATCGTATGGATGATGCCGTTCGACTTGGTGGCCGAGGTCAGGTGCTTCTTCGGCCGCGTCATCGCCAGCTCGAAGGCGAATTTCAGGATGCGATCCGTGCCGATGCGGGTGAACACGCTCTGCTGGGTGACGAACTCGCGGTCCGTCCCCTCGAACATCCGTCCGCCGACCGAGGAGTATTCGCCCTCGGTGTTCTCGCGCACCACGTAGAAATCGATGTCGGCCTCGGTGCGGTTGGCCAGCGGGGTGCGCACGCCCGGCATCAGCTTGCAGGGCCGCAGGTTCACGTACTGGTCGAAGCCCCGGCGGATCGGGATCAGCAGGCCCCAGAGCGAGACATGGTCCGGCACGCCCGGAAAGCCGACGGCGCCGAGCAGGATCGAGTCGGCTTCCTTCAGCCGGTCCATCCCGTCCGCCGGCATCATCGCCCCGGTCTTCTTATAGGTCTCGCAGGACCAGTCGTACTCGTCGAGCTTGAGAGAGAAATTGAAGCGGCGCGCGGCGGCATCCAGTACGCGCAGCGATTCGGGTACGGTTTCCTTGCCGATGCCGTCGCCAGGGATCACCGCGATCCGGTAAGTCTTGCTCATGGGGCTTCCTCTCCTACTGTGCGGGCACGGTGCCGCTGCCAGATGCTTCATGCAAGGCCCGGCCTTCACACAAGGCCCAGCTTTCATGCAGGGTCTGGGCGTGGACGCAAGCCGCCAAGGCGGCTAGGAAGCCGGCAGGATTTGCAGGGGTGAGTTGACATGGCCAAGCAGGCAACCGGATCGCACATGACGGAATGGGATCGCGACGCGGCGCTGACCACGGCGCGCATCCTGTTGGAAATCAAGGCGGTGAATTTCCGCCCGGAAGAGCCCTACACCTTCACCTCCGGCTGGAAGTCGCCGGTCTATATCGACTGCCGCCGCATCATCTATTTCCCGCAGGCGCGCAAGAAGATCTGCGACCTCGGCGTGGAGAAGATCCAGCGCCATATCGGCTACGAGACCATCGAGGCGGTGGCCGGCGGCGAAACGGCGGGCATCCCCTTCGCCGCCTGGATCGCCGACCGCATGGCCACGCCAATGGCCTATGTTCGCAAGAAACCCAAGGGGTTCGGGCGCAACGCTCTGATCGAAGGCGATGTGCCGGAGGGCAAGCGCACCCTGCTGGTGGAGGATCTGACCACCGACGGCGGCTCCAAGATCCGTTTCGCCCAGGCGCTCCGCGATGCCGGCGCCATCGTCAACCATGCCTTCGTGGTGTTCTTCTACGGCGTCTTCCCCGGCGCCTTCGAGACGCTGGCGAAGATGGACATCTCGCTGCACCATCTGTGTACCTGGTGGGACGTGCTGGAGGCCTGCCGCGACCGCCCGTATTTCTCCGATGCCGCCCTGGCCGAGGTGCGCAAATTCCTCGACAACCCGGTGGCGTGGTCGGGCGCGCATGGCGGCATCGCCAGCGCCGAGGAAGCAGCAGCGCGCCGCGCGGCGGAGGTCTAGCCGGCAGCGCGCGTCACGCCGGACAAGGTCACCTGGGCATCGTGACGGGGGATGGCTCGCGCCATCCCCCGGCCGATTCTCAGGCCTCGTTCGACTTGTCGAGCACCGGCTGGAACGTCTCGGTTGCCTTCTTCAGCTCGGTCGCCGGATCGGCGCCGCCGATGATGTTGGTCAGCGCCACGCCAAGATTGTCGCGGAACTCGGTCACGGGCACGATCTCGGGCAGGCCGGAACGGGCGATCTTCAGGCTGGCGAGCGCGCTGTCGAACCAGTCCGGCTTGAACGGGCTGCCGCTCTTCACAGCCGGGTTCAGATATGGGCTCGACCGCGGCGGGGTGCCGGAACCGGTTTGCAGATAGTCGTTCATCATCGTTTTGCCGGCGGCCCACTGGGTGTAGAGCCAGGCGGCATTCTTGTTCTTGGCCGCCGCCGGAATGCCGATCGCGTCCATGAAGGTGGCGGACCAGCGGCCCTTCGGCCCGGCCGGCACCGGCGCAAAGCCGACCACCTCGGACACCTTGGACTTGGTCTTGTCGATGAGCGGGGCGGTGAAGCCGATCGCGTCCCACCACATCGCCGCGCGGCCCTGGCTGAACGTGGTCTGCGCCTCGTTCCAGTTGAACCCGACCGAGCCAGGCGGCGCGCAGTCGCGCATGATCTTCTGGTAGAACGTCGCCGCCTCGATCGCCGCCGGCGTGTCGGTCAGCAGCTTCTTGCCGTCCGCGGTGATGGTTTCCTGATCCCAGCCCAGCAGCATATTGTCGTACAGCACGACATTGGCATTCTTCAGGCCACGGCCGACGAAGCCGTAGACGCCCTTGTCCTTGTCGGTCAGCTTGATCGCCGCCGCCAACAGCTCGTCCATCGTCTGCGGCACCGCGACGCCCTTCGCGGCCAGCAATTCCTTGTTGTACATCAGGATGAACACATCCTGATTGATCGCCAGCACATTGATCTTGCCATCTTTTCCGGTGGCGACCTTCATGCCGGCGGGAAAGAAGTCCGCCATGTCGAAATCGGGCGCGGTCAGCGTCGGGCTGGCGATGTAGGGACGCAGATCCTCCATCCACTTGGCCTTCTCGACCAGGCTCTTCTGGACGTGCATGGCGACGTTCACCACGTCGAAGCTCGGCCGGCCGGTGGCCATTTCCATGGCGACCTTCGGGCGCTGCTGCTGCTCGGGGATCTGCTCGGAGCCGACCTTGATGCCGGTCAGTTCCTCGAAGTCCTTCTGACGTGCCTGCAACCGGTCGGAACGCGGCGATTTCTGCAGGTTGACCTCGATCTTCTGGCCCTTGCACTGCTTCCAGTCGAACGCCGACTGGGCTCCCACCTTCTCGACGATGGCGGGCGCGGCCAAGAGGCCAGCCGAAACCTGTAACAGATGGCGACGACGGATCATGGTTGTATTCCTCCCACATGGGGCCCTTCAGGCCCTCGGAGGAACACCCTAGCCGGCGCGCGCGCGTTGCGGAAGATAGACCTTTGATCTCGTTAGCCCGCAGGCGGCAAAACTTCGCCTTCGCCCGCCCCGATTTGCGCGCTCAGTCGTCCCGGTGAACGCGCTCCATGCGCTCGTGGCGCTCCTGCGCCTCGATCGACAGGGTGGCGATGGGCCGCGCCTCCAGCCGGCGCAGGCCGATCGGCTCGCCGGTTTCCTCGCAGTAGCCGTAGGTGCCGGCCTCGATGCGGGCCAGCGCCTGATCGATCTTGTTGATCAGCTTGCGCGCCCGGTCGCGGGTGCGCAGTTCCAGCGCCCGGTCGGTTTCCACGCTGGCGCGGTCGGTGATGTCGGCTTCATGGATGCCGCCCTCGGACAGACTGGCCAGGGTTCCATCGGCTTCCCGCAACAGTTCCGCCCGCCAGCGCAGCAGCTTCTGGCGGAAATACTCGACCTGCGCAGCACTCATGAACTCCTCGGAGTCCGAGGGTCGATAGTCGGGAGGCAGTGTCACCATCATACGTGCCGATCCTGCGCTTTCTTGCCGGGCCCACTCTTGAACGTTCAGAGCGCGGGACTTCCATGGGCACTCCCAGGTCGTCGCCGGGCTTATAGCCGCGCGCGTGGAGCCCGCCAAGAGCGCCTTGGAAAGCGTCAACGATTTGACATGGAAGGATTTTGATCCGGGCCACGCGCCGAGCTTGGCTGGTCGTCTCCGGCCGGGCGACGGGCGATCTCCACCCATACGCGCATTGCGATCGCGCGCACCACCGCCATAAGCCGTGGATCGGCCACCGGCGGCATCCCACCGGCCAGAGCGGCCAGCCGGTTCAGCGCCTCCGTCGTGTCCGCGCCCGCCAGCAGCAGGCGCTGCATGTCAGCCAGTAGCGCCAGCATATCCTGGCCGTGCCGAAGCGCCTTGCGATCCCGCTCCTCCGCCCCGCCCCACTCCTGCAAACCCAGCAACAGCCCAAGCTCGGCCGGCGCCACCTCCACGCTCCGTTCCGCGCCGGCCGTCGCGGCGGTTTCCGCCGACACGGCGAATCCCGACGTCCCCGCAGGCACCCGCCGCCCGCCTTGCACCGGCCCGGTCCGGCCCAAACCCTCGATCGCGGTCATCACACCCGGCTCCTTCTTCCGGCCCATCCATGCCGCTCGGCATTTCCTGCCCGGCACGCCCGCCCGGAAAGCCGCGGAAATCCACACCCCGGTCCTGGCACGGCGCTTGCGCTGTCCAGCCCCAGACTGACCGCAATTCCTTAACGGAGCAGCTAGCGGCCACAGCACACAGGAGCGCGCGTGCGATCATCCTTGATCCTTCTATTGCTCGGGATCGTCCTGCTCGGCGCTCCGCCGGCGCTGGGGCAGATCCGGATCAAGGACATCGCCGATGTCGAGGGCGTGCGCGCCAACCAGCTTGTCGGGTACGGCCTCGTGGTCGGGCTGAACGGCACCGGCGACAAGCTCACCAACGCCGTGTTCACCCGTGAGACGCTGATCGCCATGCTGGAACGGCTCGGCGTCAACACCCGCGATCAGGTTACCCAGTTGCAAACCAAGAACGTCGCCGCGGTGATGGTCACCGCCGAACTGCCGGCCTTCGCGCGCAGCGGCAGCCGGATCGACGTCGCCGTCTCCGCCCTCGGCGACGCGACCAACCTGACCGGCGGCACGCTGCTGGTCACGCCGCTGCTCGGCGCCGACGGGCAGGTTTACAGCGTGGCGCAGGGCGCGCTCGCCACCGGGGCGATCTCCGCGCGCGGCACGGCGGCCTCGGTCACGCGCGGCGTGCCGACCTCGGGCAAGATCGCCAACGGCGCGACGGTGGAGCGGGAGATCGCCTTCAAGCTGGACGGCATGAACGGGCTCCGGCTCGGGCTGCGCAACCCGGACCTGACCACGGCGCGGCGCATCGCCGAGGCGATCAACCACACCGTCGGCCCCATCGCGCGCGCCACCGACCCGCGCACGGTCGCGCTCGATCTGTCGGGCCGCGACGCGGTCGATGTGCTGGCGCGGATCGAGGATCTGCGCGTGCAACCCGACAACGCCGCGATCGTGGTGATCGAGGAAGCCAGCGGCACCGTGGTGATGGGAGCGAATGTGCGTATCTCCACGGTGGCGATCGCCCAGGGCAACCTGACCATCCGCGTGACCGAGACCCCGGAGGTGAGCCAGCCCGGCGCGTTCTCCGGCGGCACCACCACCACGGTCAACCGCACCCAGATCCAGATCGACGAGCAGAGGGACCGCAAGCTCGGCGTGCTCGAGGGCAGCGTGACGCTGCGCGATCTGGTGGCCAGCCTGAACGCGCTCGGCGTCGGGCCGCGCGATCTGATCAGCATCCTGCAATCGATCAAGGCCGCCGGCGCCTTGCAGGCCGAGCTGGAGGTGCGGTGATGGGCGCGCGCATCCTCACCGCCCCCGCCATTCCCGCCGGCACCGCGTTGCCGCCGGCCGAGGTCGCCAAGATCTGGAAATCGGCGCAGGACTTCGAGGCGATGGCGCTCGGCCAGATGCTGCAACCGATGTTCGCCACCACCGACACCGCCCATTCCCTGTTCGGCGGCGGCGCCGGCGAGGAAAGCTGGACGCCGATGCTGGTCAACGAGATCGGCAAGAAGATCGAAACCGCCGGCGGGCTCGGCCTTGCCCAGCCGGTATTCGCCGAGATGCTGCGCACGCAGGAGGCGCGACACGCACCACAGGAGCCCCCGCCATGACCCCGGAACTGATCGCCACCGCCGTGCGGCTCGCCGACACGATCACGCGCGAGAACGCGGCGCTCGCCGCGCTCGATCTGGCCGGCGCGGCCGGGATCCTGGCGGAAAAGAACGAGGCCGCCAGTGCCTTCATCGCCGCCCAGGCCATCGTCGCGCGGCTCGGCCCGATACGGCTGCCCGGCTGGCAGCGCGGCGAGGCCGAACAGCTCGCGGCACGGCTCCGGACGCTGGCGCAGGAGAACAAACGCCTGTTGGAACATGCCATCGTCGTGCAAGGCCGGGTGATCGGCATGGTGGCGCGCGCCGCCGCCGGGTCCGATACCGCCCAGGCGGGACCATTTTATGGGGCCAGGGGCGGCCGGTCCGCCGCCCGGCCCGCCGCGATGGCGCTGTCCGCCCGGGCCTGAACCGCAAACCTTTAATGGCTCCGCCGCCCGTCGGCGTGATACTGGCGGGCCATGGATATGCCGACTGCCTGGGCCGCCGACGAAGGACCGATCGCCTGATGCACATCACGCTGCTGGTGCCGGCACCGTTCGACACGGTGTCCGGCGGCTATGAATACGACCGCCGCATGGTCGCCGGCCTGCGCGCCGCCGGCCACGACGTGAACGTGCTGGAACTCGCCGGCAGCCATCCGCTGACCGACGCGGTGGCGACCGAGGCCGCGCGGGCCGCCTGGGCAACGTTGCCCGCCGACACATGCCCGGTGATCGACGGCCTGGCGCTGCCCGCCTTCGCCGCACTGGGCAACGAACTGGCCGCGCGCGGGGCGGTCGGGCTGATCCATCATCCGACCTCGCTGGAAACCGGACTGGCAGCAACCGATCAGACGAACCTCGATGCGATCGAGCGGCATCTGTTCCAGCGCCTCGCCCGCGCCATCGTCACCAGCGCCCCCACCGCCGAGCAGCTTGCCTGCAATTTCGGCGTGCGCCGCGACCGCATCGCCGTGGTGGTCCCCGGCACCGAGAACGTACCACGCAGTGCCGGTTCAGGCGGCGCGGTCTGCCATGTGCTCTCGGTCGGCACGCTGCTGCCGCGCAAGGGCCACGACGTGCTGCTGCGCGCGCTGGCCCGCCTGTTCGACCTGAACTGGCACCTGACCATCGCCGGCGCCGCCGACCGCGACAAGGTGCATGCCGACGGGCTCGCCGCGCTGGCCGAGGAACTGGAGATCGCCGACCGCGTGGATTTCGCCGGCGAGGTGGCCGGCCCGGCACTGGAAGCGCTGTGGCAGCGCGCGGACCTGTTCGCGCTGGCCACGCATTTCGAGGGCTACGGCATGGCGGTGGCGGAGGCGCTGAAGCGTGGCCTGCCGGTTGCCGTCACCGCCGGAGGTGCCGCCGGCGCGCTGGTGCCGGTCGAAGGCGGCGTGGTCTGCCCGCCCGGCGATATGGAGGGCCTGTCGAAAGCGATGCGCCGGCTGATCTTCTCCCCCACGCTGCGGCGCGACATGGCCGCGGCCGCCTGGCAGGCCGGGCAGGCGCTGCCGTCGTGGGAGAGCCAATGCCGGGCATTCGCCGACGTGCTCGATACCAAATAAGTTTCGGGCAGTGAACGCGATAGAAACGCGCGGTTCGCACACCATATGTGATAAGGAGACACGCCTGACCAACCATGCGCGCCGGTCATCTGGGGAGGCGACGTCCCGATTTGTAAGCCGCCGGGCAGCCTGTTGCGAAAACTTCTGCTGGTCCTTCCGCTGGCTTGCGTCTGCGTGCCCAGCCTGGGACGCGTCGAAGAACGTTACGCGATCGATCAGCGGTTCGGGGAAATCGAATTCCCAGTCGATCATATCGGACTGTTCAGCTCCCATGGCGAGTTCCGGCACTGGGACGGGAAACTATCGCTCGATCCGCTGAAACCGGAGCAAACCCGGGTCGATGTCAATGTCGACGCCAATTCCATCGCCATGGCCTACGAAGACGGCACGGCGATGCTGCGGTGACCGCCGTATTTCGACGTGGCCAATCATCCGGAAATCCATTTCACCAGCAATGCCGTGGTGCCGGTATCGCCGAACCATTATGTCATCCGCGGCCTGCTGGAGATCCGGGGCATCACCCAGCCGCAAGAATTGGACGCGACGCTGCTCGGCCGCCATGCGGATGCGGCGCTGCACGCCGAGGTCGCGGACTTCGTCATCACCGGCAAGTTGAAGCGCTCGATGTTCGGCATGATCGCCGACGGCGTGTTCATTTTCGATCTCGTGACCATTCTGATCCGGGCCCACATCAAGCTGGGCGATGCTTTTTTCATGCCGGATAAGGCGCCATCCGGCTGGAGCAGAGCGCAACGCGGCCTGCATTGGTGGACCGCCGCGCTGGTGTTCACGGGCTTCGCGCTGGGCTGGCTGATGGTCGGCGTGCCGCTCAGCCAGTTGCTGATAAAGTTTCTGTTGTACCAGCTGCACAAGACCATCGGTCTTACCGTCCTCGCGCTGTCCGTGGCCCGCCTCCTCGTGCTGGCCAGGCGCAGCCGCCCGGAATGGAACCCCATGCTCCCGGACTGGCAACAGAAGGCGGCAAAGGTCGTGCATCGGGGACTCTACGTGCTTCTGTTCATCGTTCCGGTCCTCGGCTACCTCACCGCCGCCACGGCGCCGGTCCAGATCCCGACGCTGTTCCTGGGCGTGATCCCGGTGCCGCATCTTGTCGGCACCAATCCCCAGTGGTTCGCGTTCCTGCGACAAATTCATCGGCTTATGGCGATCCTGCTCGCCACCATCGGGGCGGGTCACGCCATCGCGGCCGTCCACAACCACCTCCGGGGCAGAAACACCCTTGTCGGGATGTGGCGCGGCCAGCCCACGGCCTGATCCGCTTGCCTTTCGTCCGGATGGCGGCGACATAGACGCACCGTCAGGATAAGGATCACCGCCATGCTGCTGGGCTGCATCGCCGACGATTTCACCGGNNTGGCGCTGAAATCGCGCACCGCCCCGGCGCGACAGGCGATCGAGGAAAGCCTCGCGGCGCTGGACTGGCTGCGCGCGGCGGGCTGCAAGCAGTTCTTTTTCAAATACTGCTCGACCTTCGACAGCACCGAGGCGGGCAACATCGGGCCGGTGGCGGATGCGCTGCTGAACCGGCTGGATGGCGGATTTGCCCTCGCCTGCCCGGCTTTCCCGGCGAACGCGCGCAGCGTCTATCAAGGCCATCTGTTCGTCGGCTCCGTGCTGCTGAACGAGAGCGGGATGGAGAACCACCCGCTGACGCCGATGAAAGACGCCAATCTGGTGCGCGTGCTCTCCCGCCAGACCGACGGCACGGTCGGGCTGGTGCCATTCGCCATCGTCGAGCAGGGCGCGGCGGCGATCCGCCGGGCGATGACCCAGCTCAAGGAGCAGGGCCGGCGCTACGCCATCGTCGATGCGGTCAGCGACCAGCATTTGATCTCGATCGGCGAGGCCGCCGCGGGCCACGCGCTGATCACCGGCGGTTCAGGCGTGGCAATGGGACTGCCCGCCAATTTCCGCCGCGCCGGGCTGCTGGCGGAGCAAGGCGACCCCGCCGCACTGCCCACTGTCGCCGGTCATGCGGCGGT
>PKWQ01000188.1 GCA_003133265.1 Acetobacteraceae bacterium | reverse complement strand
GTTCGAAACCACCGCCGAGTGCGGCGCCGCCGATCTCCGCCAGGCTTACCTGCTCCAGCGCCTCGATCCGGGCGAACAGCTTTTGATAGCCGCGAACGCCGGTCAGCTGCGCTTGCAGACCGTCGGGCGCCTCGAAGCGTTCGCGCATCTCCTTCAGGTCCGCACCGGCGGCGAACACTTTCAGCGCGCTGCGGATATGCAGCACCGACCAATCCTTCCGCGCCTCAAGCCCGTCCAGCAGGGCATGGAAGCCGGCGACCCAGGCGTCGCTCATGGCGTTCACCGGCGCGCGGTTCATCGTCACGGTGGCGACACCATCGGCGATCTCGGGATGAAACATGGTCCGGCTCCTTGCGGTTCGGTGTGCGCGGCGACGGCGTCCCTAGCCGCCGATCGGCGGGAAGTCCTTGGCGACGCCGCGCAGCACGACCTTCTGGATCTTGCCGCTGGGCGTCTTCGGCAGGCTGTCCAGCACCTCCAGCCGTTCCGGCAGATAGTTGCGAGCGAGACGACGTTGCTCCAGGAAGGCCACCAGTTCCGCCAGGGTCAGGCTGGCACCCTGCCGCAGCACCACGAAGGCGCAGCCCCGCTCACCCAGCCGCGGATCGGGCATGGCGACGACGGCGACCTCCTGGATCGCCGGGTGCTGGTAGATCAGCCCCTCGATCTCCACCACGGGAACGTTCTCGCCGCCACGGATGATCACGTCCTTGGTTCGCCCGGTGATGCGCACATATCCGTCCTTGTCGATGCGCGCGAGGTCGCCGGTGTCGAACCAGCCGTCGTCGTCGGTGGAGAACCATTCCGGATGCTTCAGGTAGCCGACGAAGTTGCTGGCACCCTTGGCCTGCAACCGCCCCTCGGCGTCCGCCGGCAGCAAGACGCCCTTGTCGTCCACCACGCGGACTTCCATCCCTTCCAGCGCGCAGCCGTCGGTTTCGAAGGTCTTGTCCGGCGGATCGCCGATCCGTGTGGTGGTGACGGCGCCGTTTTCCGTCATGCCCCAGGCGGAGATGATGTTGGCGCCCAGATGTTCCGCCGCGCGCCGCACCAGCGCGCGCGGGATCGGCGCGCCGGCGGACAGGAAGGTGCGCAGGCTCTTCAGGTCGGCGGGCCGCTTCGCCGCTTCGTCGGTCATGTCGGACAGGAACGGGGTGGCGGCCATGGTGAAGGTGACGCCCTCGGCGGCGATCAGGTCCACCGCCTTGCCCGCGTTCCAGATGTCCTGGAGCACCACTTTGTCGCCCAGGTAGATGAACGCCATAACGCCGTAGAGGAAGCCGGTCTGATGCGCCAGGGGCGATGCCATCAGCAGCGTGTCGTTCTCGTCCAGACCGAAACGGGTACAATAAGGCGCGATATTCGCATACAGCGTGTTCGATGTATGCATCACCCCCTTGGGCTCGCCCGTCGTGCCGGAGGTGTAGAGGATCTCGACCACATCGTCCGGCGTTGGCCGGCTGGCGGCGAACAGGGCCCGTGCCGCGTCATCGGCGTCGGGCGCGCCGTCGACCAGCCGTTCGAACGCGCTGTCGCCTTCGCCGCCTATCACCAGCACATGCTCCAGTGCGGGCAGCGACGGGCGGATCGCGGCGATCATCGGCGGGTATTTGAAGCCGCGGAACTCGCGGGCGATCACCAGCACCTTCGATTCCGCCAGACGCAGCATGAAACTCAGTTCGCGCTCGCGGAAGATCGGCATGATCGGATTGGTGATCGCCCCCAGCCGCAGCGCCGCAAGATGCAGCGCGATGAACTGCCACCAGTTGGGCAGTTGCAGCGACACCACATCGCCGCGCCCGACGCCCAGACGCGCCAGGCCGGCGGCCAACCGATCGACGCGCCGCGCCAGTTCCGCATAGCTCAGCACGGTGCGCGCGCCGGTCATGCTGTTGTGATCGACGATGGCGATCCGGCCCGGCACCTTGGCGGTCCAGCGGTCGAGATCGTCCAAAAGGATCTTGTCCAGCCAGAAGCCGGCCGCCTTCATGGTCCGAAGTCGCGCCTCCGGCAGAATGGGGTCGGTCTTCATCGTTGCGTTTCCTCCGTATCCGTCCGGTGATTCCGGCTCGTTTCAGGTAATGGCATGAGCGGTCGATTCGGCGGCGACCGACATTGAACGAACGTTCATTTTGTTGGTATGCTGCGCCAACATGGAAGATAAATCCAGAGGCTCGCGGGCGGACCGCCTCCTTGCGGATCGTCGCGTGCTGCCGCAGTAATCCCCCATCATTCGCCCGGAGCCGTTTTCATGACCTCGCCTCTCGCCGGCCTTCTCGTGCTGGATTTCACCACCCTGTTGCCTGGCCCGCTGGCCGCGCTGATGCTGGCCGAGGCCGGTGCGGAGGTGGTGAAGATCGAGCGTCCGCCGGTGGGCGACGAGATGCGCACCTACGAGCCGCGCTGGGGCGCGGACAGCACGAACTTCGCGCTGCTCAACCGTGGCAAGGCGAGCGTGGCGCTGGACCTGAAGGACCCGGCCCAGAAGGCACGGCTGGCGCCGCTGCTGGCGCGGGCGGACATCATCATCGAGCAGTTCCGCCCCGGCGTGATGGACCGGCTCGGCCTGGGCTACGAGGCGGTGTCGAAGATCAATCCGCGGGTGATCTATTGCGCGATCACCGGCTATGGCCAGACCGGGCCGAAGCGCGATGTGGCCGGTCACGATCTGAACTATATCGGCGATGTCGGCCTGCTGGCGCTCGGCAGCGGCGCGCCGGGCCATCCGGTGATCCCGCCGGCGCTGGTGGCCGACATCGCCGCCGGGTCCTATCCGGCGTTCATGAACATCCTGCTCGCCGTCATCGCCCGGCAGAGCACCGGGCGCGGCAGCTACCTGGATGTCGCGATGACCGACAACATCTTCCCGTTCATGTACTGGGCGATCGGCAAGGCGCTCGGCACCGGGGAATGGGCCGGCAACGCCACCGACCTCGTGACCGGCGGCACGCCGCGCTATCATCTGTTTCCCGCCGAGGATGGCCGGCTGGTCGCGGTGGCGGCGATCGAGCAGAAATTTTGGGAGAATTTTTGCGCCCTGATCGACCTCGATCCCGTGCTGCGCGACGATCGAGTGGACCCGGGGGCGACCACCGCCGGCATCGCCGCGATCCTGCGCACCAAACCCGGCGCGCACTGGCAGGCGGTGTTCGCCGGCAAGGATTGCTGCTGTTCGGTGGTCGCGACCTTGCGGGAGGCGATGGAAGACCCGCATGTCGCCGCGCGCGGGCTGTTCCGCGGCACCGTGTCCGGCACCGGCACAACGCTGCCCGCGCTGCCGGTGCCGGTGCTGCCGGTGTTCCGTGGCGCGGGCGGGGACAAGCCCGCGCCCGCGCTCGGCGCCGATACCGACCGCCTGATGCCCTGCCAGCCGTAGCCGGCCACCGGGGTTATCCGGCGGCGTCGGCTCATTTATAGTAGCGGCGGAAATCGGGCTTTCGTTTCTCCAGGAACGACGCCACGCCTTCCTTCGATTCGGCACTGTCGTAGAACAGCTTCAGTGCCTGCATGCCCAGTGCGCCGATGCCCTGGATGTTGTCGCTATCGGCATTGAACGACCGCTTGGCGATGGCGATGGCGGTCGGGCTGCGTTCGGCGATCTCGCGTGCCCAGGTATCTACCTCGGCGTCCAGCTGGTCGTCGGGCACCACCTTGTTTATCAGCCCCATCGCCAGGGCTTCCTGCGCGTTGTAGCGGCGGCAGAGGTACCAGATCTCGCGCGCCTTCTTCTCGCCGACGCAGCGGGCGAGATAGGCGGTGCCGAAGCCGGGATCGACCGACCCCATCTTCGGCCCGACCTGGCCGAACTGCGCGCTTTCCCCGGCGATGGTCAGGTCGCACAGGGTGGCCAGCACGTTGCCGCCGCCGATGGCGTAGCCGCGCACCTTGGCGATGACCGGCTGCGGCACGCCGCGGATGATGTTGTGCAGCGCCTCCATCGGCAGGCCGACCGTGCCCTTGCCGTCATAGCTGCCGGCATGCGCCGACTGGTCGCCGCCGGTGCAGAACGCCTTGGTGCCGGCGCCGGTCAGCACGATCGCGCCGATATTCTTGCTCCAGCCGGCGCGGTTGAATGCGGCGATCAACTCGTCGCAGGTGATGCCACGGAAGGCGTTGTACTTTTCCGGGCGGTTGATGGTGATGGTGGCAACCCCGTCCTTCTCCTCATAGAGCAGGTCGGTGTAGTTCGGCGCCTGGGTCATCTGCTGCTGTCCTCCTATCCATGGATATCGAAACCCCCGCGCGATCGCGTCGTGCGATCGCGGGGCTGCTCGGTCGTGCGGCTTGACTTCACGCTTTCGCGGGATGAACATGACCTAACCGACCGACCGCTCATTCACTTACGGTGTGACAATACCGATGATCCTCACCGAAGAACAAGAGATGATCCGCGATACCGCGCGTGAATTCGCGCAGCGGCACCTGGCGCCCCATGCCGCCGAGTGGGAGCGGACCGCCACGTTCCCGCGCGAGGCGTTGCGCGAGATGGGCAAGCTCGGCTTGCTCGGCATGACGGTGCCCGCCGAGTGGGGCGGCGCGGGGACCGACTACGTGTCCTATGCGTTGGCGATGGAGGAGATCGCCGCCGGCGACGCCGCCACCGCCTGCGTGATGAGCGGGCATAATTCGGTCGGCTGTGGCCCGCTCGTCGCCTACGGAACGCCCGAGCAGAAGGAACGCTACCTGCGGCCGATGGCGCGCGGGGAGTATCTGAGTGCATTCGCGCTGACCGAACCGTCCGGCGGGTCCGACGCCGGCGCCTTGCGCACGCGCGCGGTACGGCGCGGCGATGTCTATGTACTCAGCGGCACCAAGCTGTACATCACCACCGGCAAGAACGCCGATGTGTGCCTGGTGTTCGCCAACACCGACCCGAGCAAGGGCAAGCGCGGCATCACCGCCTTCATCGTCGAGACGAAAAGCCCCGGCTACCGCGTCGGCCGCACCGAGAAGAAGATGGGGCAGAACGCATCCGACACCTGCGAGATCCATTTCGACGACATGGAAGTGCCGGTGGCCAACCGCCTCGGCGCCGACGGCCAGGGCTACCGCATCGCGCTGTCCAATCTGGAGGGCGGGCGCATCGGCATCGCCGCGCAGGCGGTGGGCATGGCGCGCGCGGCGCTGGATTACGCGATCGGCTACGCCCGCGAGCGCCAGGCATTCGGCCAGCCGATCATGGACTTCCAGGCGGTGGGTTTCCGGTTGGTGGACGCGAAGACCAGACTGGAGGCGGCGCGGCAACTGGTGCTGCACGCCGCCCGCCTGAAAGCCGACGGCCGGCCGGCGCTGGAAGCCGCCTGCATGGCCAAACTGTTCGCCTCCGAAACCGCCGAGGCGGTCTGCACGGCGGCGATCCAGACGCTGGGCGGCTATGGCTATCTGGCCGACTACCCGGTGGAACGCATTTATCGTGATGTGCGGATTTGCCAGATCTATGAGGGCACGTCGGATATCCAGAAGGTGATCTTGCAGCGGATGCTGTGAGGGGATGGCTGTCGGTTGCGCGCGAGCGGGAGGTGGGTTGGTTTGAATGTCCGCTCCCCCACTTCGCGGACATTTGGGTAGGGCGGATAAGCGCAGCGCCATCCGCCAACTCGCCACACGGATGGCGCTGCGCTTATCCGCCCTTGCTTCCTACAATTTTGGGGCAAATTTTTCGCACCCACCTTGGTCTTTTCCAAGAATATCGTCGCTTATAATCCAGAAACCACTAATAGGGTCGTGTAATGGCGTCTTCGTCAAGAAGAAATTAGCGACCCCATTGTCCCGATTTACTATCAAGGTCAGTATAGCTCGCGGAAATCCGGGTGCCCCGTGTTCAACAGAAACCGCAAGCCGAACGTCATTCATGTATAAAACATCCATGACCCCGTATGGTGGCTCTGACATAGTTACGCGGGGACTTGTAATATTTGGAATCAGCGGATCATTTACATGAATCACATACCGAGATGAGCCGAGTGAACCTGTTGCATAGCAGGCAATGGCATACGGGTCTGCTGAAGCCGCCTGTGAAAAAAGCAAGCTGCTCAAAACAAATACCGCAACTACAGTCTGCTTGAAGAGCGAGTACTTTGTCGGAATCTCATCTAGGCTCAACACTGCTGCGTCACGGCTAGTGTTAGCTTCCAGACGCGTCATAAAGAAGCATGGTTTGATCGCTGGGAACGTCATCGATGGCTTCGGGTTGGTGTGAATGTCATTCCCACAAGCTGACCAAGCTTGATTGGATATGGGCGTTCTCGGACATACACCAGCCCGCAATAGGAGCAGATGGAAGCTGCGGAGGCTTGCCTCCCATCAACGCCTGTCAAAAGTAGCTTTTCGCCGTCGGAGAGATGCCGCTGAGGCGGATTCGCTGCACGGCAGTCGGCTGGATTGTCAGGACAATTCGACATGGATCGATCTCGTTCGGTATGTTTTTTATGCCTATAGACTCCAGTCCGAGGAAGCAACGGCTAGAGTCCGAGTGACCTGCCCCTGATCTTTCATCCAACGGCGACCAGAGTCTTAGCATGGGTTACGCCCTTCGGCGCAGGGTAGGCAACAGGTTGGTCCGCAGCAAGCAGAGGGCGGATAAGCGCAGCGCCATCCNNGCTTATCCGCCCTACCCAAATGACCGCCCCCACCCTTTGCGACATTCAAACTGACCCACTACCCGCCAGCGCAGCAAAGGCGGTGTCGTCGAACGACAAGAACCTGAACCCCAGATCGGTCGCGCCCAGCCGCGCATAGACGGCGCGCGCGTTGGCGTTCTCCGTCCGCGTGTGCAGGGACAGCCACTCGCCGCCCTCGGCGGCGCAGCGCCGGGCGAGCGCACCGATCAGCGCCTTGCCCACGCCGCGACGGCGCATCTCCGCCTCGACGAACAGGTCGAGCAGATGCAGCCCGTGCGAGGGCGTGTTGGTATCGTAGGCCGGATGATACAGGGCGAAGCCGACCGGGACCGCCTCCAGCCCGGCCACCAGACAGCGGACCCAGGAACGGGCGCCGAGATAGTCGCGCAGGAAGGTCGCGGTGGTGGCGCCGCTCGGCGGTTTGCGCTCGAATTTGCCGAGGGCATGGATCATCGCCACCACCCGCGCCGCGTCTTCCGGCCGTGCGTCGCGGACCCAGGGTTGCATCGTGATGTCCCGCCGCCTCTAGCCCGAAATCGGCTTCAGGCCTTCCTGCTTGCGCACATCGTTGATGATTTGCAGCACGCGCTGGCGGAACGGCGCGTATTGCACGCCGAACTCGTGCACCAGCCTTGTGTTGTCCATGTGATACAGCCCCGACTGTTCGCACCCGCCGGTCTCTTTCTGGAAGCTTATCTTCGCGTCGGGAATGAACTCGCGGACCATGTCGGCCAATTCGCCCAGGCTGATGGTGACGCCGCCGGAATTGTAGATGCTGTATTTCGGCTTATCGGCCATCAGCACGCGTAAAAACACTTCCGCGATGTCGTCGACATGGATCGGCAGGCGCATCGCGTCCTTGAACGGAAACGCCACCGGCTTGCCGCGCGCCGGCTGGGTGATGCAGTTCACGTGATCGACCGAGCCGCGCACTTTGTCCGGCCCGGTCACGTTGGCCGGGCGCACGCCGGTGATCGACATGCCGTATTTCTCGATATAGTCCTGCGCCTGCCATTCGTTGAAGATCTTGTGCATGGCGTATTGCACCGTGCCGTGGCGGAAATCGTCTTCCGTCACCGCACGCTCGCCATAGTGCTTCTGCATGCCGTTGACGGCCAGGGAACTGGCATAGACGATTCGTGGCACCTCCAGGATGCGCGCGGCCTCGAAACAATTATCCATGCCGAGGATGTTCAGCTTCATCGCCGTGCGCGGCGCATGCTCGCTGCCGAGGAAGTAGGAGAGATTGATCACCCGCTTCGGCTTGGCGGCGGCCATGGTGGCCATGACGTCGTCGAACTGGGTGACGTCGCCGCGCACCACGCGGACCTGCTGGCCGAGATCGTCGAAATTGGCGGCCGTGGTGTTGATGTCCATGCAAGTCACGGATTCCCCGCGCGCCGCGAGGAGGCGGACCAGACGGCTGCCGATGAAGCCGGTGCCGCCGATGACGAAGATCGACATGCTGTTTCTTCCCTTTCTGTTCCTGGGCGTTATTTGCCGGGGCGTTATTTGCCGGGGCGTTATTTGCCGGGGCGTTATTTGCCGGGGCGTTATTTGATCGTCGCCACCCGCAGCGCGTTGGTGGAGCCGGACTGGCCGAACGGCACGCCGGCGGCGACCACGATCTCGTCGCCTTGGCTCGCGAAGCCTTCGGTCTGCGCGGCGCGCGTGGCCTTGACCACCGCTTCGCTCATCGAATGCGCCTCGGCCGCCACCACGGCATGCACGCCCCAGACCACCGCCAGCCGCCGCGCGGTATCCAGGCTCGGGGTCAGGCCGATCACCGGCGCTTCCGGCCGCTCGCGCGCCACGCGCAACGCGGTGCTGCCCGAGGCGGTGAAGGCGACGATCGTCCGGGCGCCGATCGTATGGCACACCTGCCGCGCGGCGGCGGCAATGGCGTCCGCCGTGGCGCGCTCCGGCTCCGCTCGGCTGGCTTCGATCATCGCCCGCCAGCCCGGGTCCTGCTCCACCCGCGCGACGATGCGGTCCATGATGTTCACCGCCTCGTACGGATATTGCCCGGCGGCGGTCTCGGCCGAGAGCATCACCGCGTCCGCCCCGTCGAACACGGCGGTGGCGACATCGGAGGCCTCGGCGCGCGTCGGTGCCGGGGCGGAGATCATGCTTTCCAGCATCTGCGTCGCCACCACCACCGGCTTGCCGAGCGCGCGGGCGGCGCGGACGATGCGCTTCTGCGCCAGCGGCACCTCCTCGGGCGGCAGCTCCACGCCGAGGTCGCCGCGCGCGACCATCACCGCGTCCGACAGGCGCAGTATCTCGTCGAGATTGTCCAGCGCCTGCGGCTTTTCCATCTTGGTCATGATCCAGGCGCGGCCGGCGACGATCGCCTTGGCTTCGGCCACGTCCTCGGGGCGCTGCACGAAGGACAGGCCGATAAAATTCACGCCATGATCCAGCGCGAAGGCCAGATCGGCGTGGTCCTTGGGGGTCAGCGCCGGGATCGGCAGCACCACGTCCGGCACGTTGACGCCCTTGCGGTCGGACAGCGGACCGCCCACCACCACTTCGGTTTCCAACCCGTCGCCGCGCTTGCGCAGGACGCGCAGTCGCAGCTTGCCGTCGTCCAGCAGCAGGGTGGTGCCGATGGAGGCGGCCTCGATGATCTCCGGGTGCGGCAGGTTGACGCGGGTGGCATTGCCGGGGGTCGGGTTCAAATCCAGCCGGAAAGCCTGCCCGTTGCGCAGATGCACCCGCCCGCCGGAAAACACGCCGACGCGCAGCTTCGGCCCCTGCACATCGGCCAGGATGCCGATCGGGCGCTCGAACCTGTCCTCCAGCTCGCGGATCAGCAGGATGCGCGCGGCGTGGTCCTCATGCGTGCCGTGGGAGAAATTCAGCCGGAACACGTCCGCGCCGCCCTGGAACAGCCGGGCCAGCACCTCGATGGTGGAGGAGGCCGGCCCGAGGGTGGCGATGATCTTGGTGCGGCGGCGGCGATGCAGCTTGATGCGGGTGGACATCGTGGGTCCTTTGTGGGGAGGTCAGGCGATCAGAACGGCGCGGATATCGTTAACATTGGTCAGCGTCGGACCGGTTCGGATCAAGTCGCCGATGGCGTCGAACAGGCCGTAGCTGTCGTGCGCCGTCAGCACCGCGCGCGGATCGAGGCCGGCGGCGGCGGCGCGGGCCAGCGTGTCGGGGGCGATGATGGCGCCGGCGGCGTCTTCCGTGCCATCGATCCCGTCGGTGTCGCCGGCGGCGGCCCAGATGCAAGGCGTGCCGGCCAGCGCGATGGCGAGGCCGAGCAGGAACTCGGTGTTGCGCCCGCCGCGTCCGGCGGGGCCGGCGCCGATGCTGACGGTGGTCTCGCCACCCGAGAGCAGCACGGCGGGGGCATGCAGCGGCAAGGCGTGGTCGCGGACCGAGCGGGCGATGCCGGCCATCATCGTGCCCATCTCGCGCGACTCGCCTTCCAGCGCATCGCCCAGGATCAGCGGCGCGAGGCCGAGGCTAACGGCGGTTTCCCCCGCCCGGCGTAGCGCCATGGCGGGGGTGGCGATCATGCGGAAATCGGCGGCGGGCAGGCTGCCGGGCTTGGGGGCCTCGTCGGCGTCCTGCGCCAGCCGCGCGGCGACGTGCGGGGGAAGCTGGATGTTGTAGCGCGCGATCAGTGCCCGTGCGTCGGCGAAGCTGGTGGGATCGGGCACCGTGGGACCGGAAGCGATCACGGCGGGATCGTCGCCCGGCACGTCGCTGATGGCGAGCGTGACCACCCGCGCCGGCGCGGCGGCGGCGGCCAGCCGGCCGCCCTTGATGGCGGACAGGTGTTTTCGCACCGTGTTCATCTCGGTGATCGTCGCCCCCGAGGCGAGCAGCGCCCGGTTGACAGCCTGCTTGTCGGCGAGGCTCAGGCCCGGTGCGGGCAGCGCCAGCAGCGCCGAGCCGCCGCCGGAGATCAGCGCCAGCACCAGATCGTCGGGCGTAAGGCCATGCACCAGTTCCAGCAGCCGGCGCGCGCCGCGCTCGCTGTTGGTGTCGGGCACGGGATGGGCGGCCTCGATCACCTCGATCCGCCGTGTCGGCACCGCGTGGCCGTAGCGGGTGACGACGGCGCCAGACAGGGCCACGTCCGGCCAGGCGGTTTCCAGGGCGGCGGCCATCACCGCGGCGGATTTGCCGGCGCCGATGACAATGCAGCGTCCCGTGGGCTTGTCCGGCAGATGCGCCGCCAGCACCTTGCGCGGATCGGCCGCATCCACCGCCGCGTCGAAGATTTGTCTCAGCGCCACTCGCGCGCGCGCATCGTCCCAGCCCATCCCGACGCTTTCCTCTCTTCCGGCGTGGGATGAGTATGGCGAAACCGCGCCGCCGGCGCCATGTTCGCCACGATGACAGAGGGAGGACCCGGATGCCTGTGCCCGATTTGGACGAGAAGACCCGCACCGAGCTGGAGGCCGCGGCGTTTCGCCGGCTGGTGGCGCATCTGCGTGAACGCACGGACGTGCAGAATATCGACCTGATGAACCTGGCCGGCTTCTGCCGCAACTGCATGAGCCGCTGGTACCGCGAGGCCGCCGCCGAGCGGGGGCTGACGATCGCCGATCCGGATGCGCGCGAGATTGTCTACGGCATGCCGTACAAGGACTGGCAGGCGAAATACCAGACCGAGGCCACGGCCGAGCAGAAGGCCGCTCTCACCAAGTCCCACCCCGGCCATTGACCGGGACGCGGGCGGGGCCTATCTCGCCCGCCCGTTCGCTTGGAGGCTTCGATGGCTCTGGACACGACCGAGACGAAACCCGAGACTGGCGGCATCGCCGCCGACCGGCTGCGCACCATCGTCGACCGCATCGAGCGGTTGGAGGAAGAGCGCAAGGCGCTCGGCAACGACATCAAGGACATCTATTCCGAGGCGAAGTCGGCCGGCTTCGACGTGAAGGTGCTGCGCCAGCTGATCCGCATCCGCAAGCAGGAGCCGGCGGAAGTCGAGGAACTGGAGACGATGCTGGACGTCTACCGCCGCGCCCTGGGGATGTGACGGCGGGCCGTCACAGCAGCCTGCGAAACACCGCCACGAACCGGTCCACGTCCGCCTCGTCGTTGTAGACGTGCGGGCTGATGCGGATGCGGCCGAGGCGGTAGGCGGCGAAGACGTTCTCGGCCGCCAGACGGTCGACGATCCCCGCTGGCGCGCCGTTGCGGAACCCCACGCTCAGCACATGCGGCGCGCGCAGGCGCTGTTCCATCAGCACAACCCCGGTGTTCGCGAGGCCGGCGGCCAGCCGGTCGGTCAGCATGGACAGCCGCGCCGTGATCGCATCCGCCCCCCAGGCGGCCATCATCTCCATGCCAATCGAGGCCATCTCGGATGAGATGAAATGGTCCCGCTCGCCCATGTCGTGGCGCCGCGCGCCCTGGATGAAGGCGATGTCGGCCAGATAGGGTTCGCGCTCCGAGGAGATCGCGCGGCGGCTGTAGCCGGGCTGTTCCAGCGGCACGCCGTTCTGGTGGCGCTTGGCGATGTAGAGAAAGGCGCGGCCATAGGGGCCGAGCACCCATTTGTAGGTGGGGAAGACCACGAAATCCGGATCGAGCGCGCGGACGTCGGTCTTGATGACGCCGGCACTGTGCGTCGCGTCGACCAGCAGCGCCGCGCCCTGGGCGCGCAGCGCGGGGGCGATGCGGTCGATACCGATCAGGCCGCCATCCGACCAATGCACCGATGAGATCGAGGCGAGCCCGACCGGCGCCGCGCCGGGCCGCGCGATCGCCGCCAGCAGCGCCTCGGTCCAGTCGCCGCTCTCGGGGCGTTGCACCACCTCGACGGAAAAACCCTGCGCGGCGGCGCGGGTCATCCATTCCAGCACCGGGGAGGAGTGGTCGTCGGCCAGCAGCAGCACGCGCGAGCCGACGGGCAGGTTCAGGAGCTTTCCCGCCGTGGCCACGCCGTAGCTGACCGAGGAGATCAGCGCGATATCCTCCGGCTCGGCATTGAGCAGCGCGGCGGCGGCACGGCGGGCGCGCTCATGCTGCTCGCCGGCGAAGGCGGGATCGAGCATCCAGGGCTGGCCCTTGCGCCCGACGCCGATGCGCCCGGCCTCCTGGCTCGCCAGCGGCAGCGGGCTCCACGCGGCGGCATTCAGGTAGCAGACATCGCGCGGGATATCGAACAGCGCACGTTGTGACGGCAGCATTTTGGGTGATGGCAGCATCGGGTGATCACTCCTGGGTGCTGGGATTGTTGGTACGACGCAAGGCAGCGGGCGATGTCGATCCCGTCACCCCGGCCCGGCGTGCAGCCGTGCCGCATAGGCTTCCATAACCATCCGTCGCTTCACCTTCTGCGTCGGGGTCAGGAAGCCGTTCTCCAGGGTGAACGGCTCCACCAGCGTGTGGTGGCGCACGCGTTCGATCACCGACAGGCGCTGGTTCACCCGCGCGAGCGCGCTGGCCACTTCCGCCTCGCCGCAGCCATCGGCCGCCACCAGCAATGCCGACAGCGCCGATTGCCCTTCGCCCAGCACCACCGCCTGGGCGATCTCCGGCTCGGCGATCAGCCGCCCCTCGATCCGCGCCGGAGAGACGTTGTCGCCGCCGGAGAGCACGATCATGTCCTTCTTCCGGTCGGTGATGCGCAGATAACCGTCCGGGTCCAGCACGCCGATGTCGCCGGTGTGCAGCCAGCCATCGGCGTCGATGGTGCGCGACGTCGCCTCGGGGTCGCGGAAATAGCCGAGCATCACGTTCCAGCCGCGCACGCACAACTCACCCGGCGTGCCGTCCGGCTGGCGCGCGCCGGTCGCCGGGTCGATCATCTTGACTTCGACGCCGGTGTTGGGCCGCCCGTCGGAATCATGGCGCATGTCGACGGGGTCGTGCGGCCAGCAGATCGAGGTGTTGCCGCCGGTCTCCGTCAGCCCGTAGATCTCGCACATCCGCGCGCCGTAGACCGCTTCCAGCCGGGCCATCTCGGCAGCCGAGGCGCCGTACCAGGCGCGGTCGAGCCGCAACCGCGCGCGCGGTCGAACTGCGGGAGCCGCGCCATCTCCTGCAACGGGATGACGAAGCCGTGGTAGAGCGTGATCGCTTCGGTCGCGAACACGTCCCAGGCCTCCTCGGGGTCGTAGCTCGGGGTGGTGTAGTAGGTCGATCCGGAGATCAGGTTGCACAGCAAGCCGTGCATGTAGCCGCTGCAACGGAACATCGGGCCGACCGAGTAGAACCGTTCGCCCGCGCGCAGCAATTGCCGCTCGGATACCGCTTCGGCCAGGTGGATCAGCTGCTCGTGGCCCAGCACCACGCCTTTCGGCTTGCCGGTGGTGCCGGAGGTGGACAGGATCGCCGCGGCGCCGCGCAGTTCGGGATATTCCGCCTCGGCGGTGCGCGCCACAAGCTCCGCGGCGGGCGGCAGCTCCGCGCCGTCGCCCAGCGCGGTTACGGTCTCTTCCCAATCGCGCATCCCCGGATAACGGCGGCCGGCGCGGCTGCGAACCAGGATGGCGGGTAGATCCACCTTTGCCTGCCGCAGCGCGTCCAGCACCGGCGCGACGTGGTCCGTTGCCTGCACCTTGCCCTGGAAGGTATCCTCCAGCAGCCAGACGCGGGGCCGGGTCAACTCCAGCATATGCGCGACCTCGCGCGGTGCCAGACGGGTATTCACCGCGACCAGCACGGCGCCGCATCGCGCGATGCCATAGGCGGCGACCGCCCAGGCGGCCTGGTTGGTCATCCAGAGCGCAACCCGGTCGCCGGGCCGCACCCCCAATCCGTGCAGCGCCCGGCCGAACCGCTCCGCTGCCGCCGCCAGTTGCCGGAAGCTCAATACCTCCGCCCGCCGTCCCACCACCAGGAACTCCGCGTCGCCGAACCGGGACGCGGCAAGGGCGAGCTGATCGAACAGCGTGCGCGGAGCGGTCACGCCGCCACGGCCGCCGGACGCCGAAGCGTGCCGCTGATGATGATGCCCATTCGACGTTTCTCCACCCCGTGGCGCGGCTGTCCGCACTCGTTCCGGGCGCCCGCTGTCATCCGCTGCGGATGACCTGGACGCGACATTGAATTCACGATAAAATCTAGAAAGAACAAAGTCCAGAACAACGGACGTGAAGACGGCGAGGGCGCACGCAGCCCCTCGCAAACGGGGGAAAACGCATGCCGTACCCGCTGACACGCGATCCATATTCCGTCGTCGTGGGGCTGCGGTTGGTGCGGCTGTCCGGCCCGATCTGCCTGCCGCCCGTGCTGGCCTGACCCCGGATGCAGGCCACTTCATCCGCGAAGATCGAGTTTCATGACGTCCATAAATCGTTCCGCCGCAGCGGGGCGGTGGTCGAGGCGCTGGGCCCGATCTCGTTGCAGGTCCGCCCCGGCGAATTCGTCGCACTGCTCGGCCCCAGCGGCTGCGGCAAGTCCACGACGCTGAACATGACCGCCGGGCTGATGCGCCCCTCCGGCGGCACGGTGCTGTTCGACGGGGTGCCGGTCACGCAGGTCAATACCCGCGTCGGCTACCTGACCCAGCGCGACACGCTGCTGCCGTGGCGCAGTGTGGCCGGCAACGTCGCCGTGCCGCTGGAGATTCAGGGCTGGTCCGGAGCGCGGCGGGCGGAGCGGGTGCGCCAGGCGCTGGTGTCGGTCGGGCTGGCCGATTTCGCGGCGCATCGCCCGGCCGAGCTGTCCGGCGGCATGCGCCGCCGCGTCGCACTCGCGCGCATGCTGGTCTCGGCACCCGATACCCTGCTGATGGACGAGCCGTTCGGCGCGCTGGACGCGCAGTTGAAGATGGTGATGCAGCAGCAGTTGCTCGATGTCTGGCAGGCGGAGCGCAAGACCGTGCTGTTCGTGACCCACGACCTCGCGGAGGCGCTGATGCTGGCCGACCGCGTGGTGGTGCTCGGTGCCCGGCCCGGCCGCGTGAAGGCGGCGTTCGAGGTGGCGCTGGGCCGCCCGCGCGATGTGTTCAGCCTCCAGTTCGAACATTCGTTCGTGGCGATGGAGAAGCAGCTCTGGGAACTGATGCGCAGCGAGATCGCGCAGGGAGAGGCGATGTGAACCCGATGCGCGTGACCGAGCCGCCGATCCTGGTGGCGGTGGCGCCAGCGGCCGCGGCGGCGGACCGGCCGTTGCTGCGCGACAAGCCCGCCACGGCGTTGCTGTGTCAGGCGGTCCTGCTGTTTGGTTTCTTGGCGCTGTGGGAAGCGGCTTCCGGCCGTTGGGTGCGGGCGTTCTATATCAGCAAACCCAGCCTGATCGCGGATCGGCTGTGGGGTTGGCTGGCCTCGGGCGAGCTGTGGCACCATTTGGAGGTGACGCTGGAGGAGACGGTGATTGGCTTCTTCGTCGGCGCGCTGACAGGATTTACCGCCGGCTTGGTGCTGGGGCGTTCGCCGTTCGCGGCGCGGGTGTTCGGCCCGTTCATCGTCGCCGTCAATGCCTTGCCGAAGGTGGCGCTGGCGCCGCTGTTCATCCTGTGGTTCGGCATCGGCCTGCCGATGAAGGTTCTGCTCGCCGGCGTCATTGTTTTCTTTCTTGTGTTCTACAACACCTTCACCGGCGTGCAGAGCGTCGACGACGACCTGATCAATATCGTCCGCACCATGGGCGCCAGCCGGCGACAGGTGGTGCTGAAGGTGATCATTCCGTCGGCGCTGCTCTGGGTTTTCACCGGGCTGCGCATCTCCATCCCCTACGCGCTGATCGGCGCGGTGGTGGGGGAGGTGTTCGCCAGCAATGCCGGCATCGGCTACCTGATCAACTCAAGCGCCGCACAGTTCGACACCGCCGGGGTGTTCGCCGGGCTGGCCATTCTGACGGTGCTCGCCGCCTGCTTCACCTGGCTGCTGGGCTGGATCGAGCGGAACACCACCGCGTCGCGATCGACGTGAACATGACCTTGGGGAAGGGAACGACCATGAAGAGATTCGGGGCGGCCGTGCTTGGCCTGGGGTTGGTGGCCGCCAGCGGCGCGGCGCGGGCGGAACAGATCGTCATGAACCAGGCTGGCCACAGCCTGACCGCGTCCTCGATCTATCTCGCACAGGATCTTGGTTTTTTTGCCAAGCAGGGGCTGGATGTGCAGTTCATCAACACCGGCAGCGGCATGAAGTCGATCGTGCCGCTGGTCAGCGGGTCGGCGCAGTTCTGCGCCTGCATCGTGTTTCACCCATTGCAGGCCAATCACGCCGGCGCCGCCGATACCCGCATGATCGCCGGCATAACCTCCGGGTTCGCGACCAAGATCGTCCTGCACAAGGACGTGGCGGAGCGGCTGCACCTGGTACCGGACATGTCGCTGAAGGATCGGGTGGCGCTGCTGCGCGGCCTGAAGATCGGCGTCACCGAGCTTAGCGCCTCCACCGATCAGGCATTGCGGGTGGTGATGATGACCTACGGCCTGAACCCGGAGCGCGACGCCACCATCGTCTCGCTCGGCGGCCTGCCCAACCTGCTGCCGGCGTTGCAGAACCACCAGGTCGATGCCGTGTCCGGCAGCCCGCCGGTGCCGGAGCAGCTGATCCAGGAGGGCACGGCCGCGCTGCTGGTCGATCCCATCCGCGAGCATGTCGGCCTGCTGGACAAGGCGCTGTTCATGGCCATCGCCGCCGACAAGCCGTACCTCGCCAGCCACCGGGACGTGGCGGAACGGGTCGTTCGGGCCATCGTCGAAGGCCAGAGCTTCCTGCACGAGCAGAAGGAGAAGGCCAAGCAGGTACTGAAGGAAAAGGAATTCCCGAACATGCCGCAGGCCGCATTCGACGCGGCGTTCGACGCGCAGTACCCGAGCTACCTCGCCACCCCCGTGATGTCGCGCGAGAGCGTGGACGCCGTCATCAAGATCACCGCGCAGTTCCTGCCGGGGTTCAAGGGCACCTATGAGACGCTGGTCGACCCTTCCTTCGCCGCGGCTACGCCGCACTGACCGATTTTTCGAGCATGGGCCGGCAGAGGAGTGCCGGCTGCCTGGCCCTTGGCTGGATCGCCGCGCCCGCTAGACTGCGCGCCAACAGAGGGAGACGGCCATGAAAGTCGGCATGTTCATCAACACCCAGTTTCCGGAGGGTGACAGCGTCGCCGCGCGGGTTCCTGAACTGGTGGAGCAGGTGCGGATGGCGCGCCAATCGGGCTTCGCCTCGGTGCTGTTTCCCCATCACTACCTGACCGCGCCGCTGCAAATGCTGCAGATCGCGCCGATGATGGCCTATCTGCTGCGCGAGGCTCAGGGCATGACGGTCGGCGGCAACATCCTGCTGCTGCCGCTGCTGAACCCGGTTCATGTGGCCGAGGAAGCGGCGACCTTCGACGTGCTGAGCGGGGGCAACTTCGTGCTCGGCGTCGGACTGGGCTACCGCGAGGGCGAGTTCGATGCCTTCGGCGTGCCGCTGAAAGAGCGGGCGCTGCGGTTTACCGAAAGCATTCAGCTGATGCGCCGGCTGTGGACCGAGGACCGGGTGACGTTCCAGGGCCGCTTCTACTCGGTGAAGGACCACGGCATCAGCCTGAAGCCGGTGCGTCCGGGCGGTCCGCCGGTCTGGGTGGCCGGGCTGGTGGAGGCAGCGGTGAAGCGCGCCGCGCGCATCGGCGATGCCTGGCTGATCGCCAATGCGACGACGCTCGGCGCCACCGAGCCGCTGATGCGGATCTACCGGCAGGCGTTGCTGGAGTACGGCAAGCAGGCCGAGGAATTCCCGATCGCGCGCGAATGCTATGTCGGGGCTAACCACGCCACGGCGATGGAGGAATGCCGCGCCGCGCTGGAATACAAGTACAACTCCTACGCCGCCTGGGGCATGGAAAGCCCCACCGCCCACATGAGTTTCGAGGAGATGGCCCGCGATCGCTTCATCATCGGCGACAAGGTGTCGGTGAAGGAGGAGATCGCGCGCTGGCAGGAGCGGCTTGGCGTGAACCACTTCGTCATGCGCGTGCAGTGGCCTGGCCTGGAACAGGAGAAGGTGCTGGGCTCGATCCGCCGCCTGGGCGAAATCTTCGGCTGACGGGAGGATCGCGGCCGGCCCACCGCGATCCTCCGGCCGAAGCATCGCTTTGAGTTCGAGACCCGTTCGGTTAGGGTCCACCTAATTTCCTTGCGGAGGAACGTGCAATGATTCGAAGAAATTTCGCGGCCGGTTTGGCCGCGCTGGTCGGTGCGGCGACGTTCACGGCGGCCGCGCGGGCCGATGTGCCGGTCGGCGCCATCGAGATCCTGTCCGGCCCGGCCGCGGCCTATGGCATCGTCATCCGCTCCGGCCTGGAACTGGCGCTGGAGCAGATCAACCAGAAGGGTGTCCTGGGCGGGCAGAAGATCGCGCTGACGGTCGAGGATTCGGCCGGCAACAAGGATCAGGCGATCAACGCCGCGCGCAAGCTGATCGGCCGCGACAAGGTGGTGACGATCATCGGCCCGACGCTCTCCAACGAGATGTTCGCCGTCGGTCCGGTGACCAACGAGCGCAAGATTCCGACCGTCGGCACCTCCACCACCGCCAATGGCATCACCGAGATTGGACCGTACATCTTCCGCACCTCGCTGCCGGAAAGCGACGTGTTGCCGGTGACGCTGAAGAAGGCGCAGAGCCGGGGCGTGAAGACGATCGCGCTGATGTATGCCAACGACGACGCCTTCTCGAAGTCCGGCTTCGACGTGATGAAGGCCGCCGCCGAGAAGCTCGGCCTGAAGATCGTGGACATCGAGAGCTTCGGCAGCAAGGATACCGATTTTTCCGCCCAGCTGACCAAGATCAAGGGGCTGAAGCCCGACGCGATCGGCATTTCGGCGCTGGTCGAGCCGGTTTCCGGCGTGGTGTTGCAGGCACGCCAGCTTGGCATCGGCAAGGAAACGCTGCTGGTCGGCGGCAACGGCTCCAACTCGCCGAAGCTGGGGGAGATCGCCGGCGCGGCGGCTGACGGCCTGATCGTCGGCAGCCCGTGGTTCATCGGCAAGGCCGATCCGGCCAACCAGAAGTTCGTCGCCGCCTTCAAGGCCAAGTACGGCAAGGACCCCGACCAGTTCGCGGCGCAGGCCTATGACTGCATGTTCATCGTCGCCGCCGCGATCGACCGCGCCGGCGCGGCGGACCCCGAGAAGATCACCGCCGCATTGGCGAAGACCAGCTATACCGGCGTGATGGGACCGGCCAGCTTCACCGCGGGCCGCGACCCGGCTTCGGCCGAGGGCGTGGTCGTGCTGGAGATGCGCGGCGGCAAGTTCGCNNCGCAGGCTCTAGACAGCGCGCCATGTTAGGCCAGCAGTTGGTGAATGGCGTCCTGTTGGGCGCCACATATGCGTTGTTCGCCCTCGGCTTCACGCTGATGTTCGGCGTGCTGCGGGTGATCAACCTGACGTACGGGTTCTATTTCTCGGCCGGCGCCTTCATGGCGCTGGCATTGACGCGCCAGCTCGGCTGGCCGATCTGGGCGGCGCTGCCGGTGGCGGCGCTCGGCTCGGGCCTCGTGGCGGTGGCGCTGGACTGGCTGCTGCTGACGCGGCTGCGCCGGATCAACGCGCCGGAACTGGCGTCGCTGATGGTCACGCTGGGGGCGGTACTGGCGCTGTATTCGGCGATGACCTCCATCCTTGGGCCGGACATCCGCCGGCTGCCGCCCGAGCTGATCGGGTCGGAGGCGCTGGTGATCGCCGGCCTGCGGGTCACCCAGGCGCAACTGCTGATCCTGGCCGCGACCGCCGTGCTGGTCGGTGGGCTGCTGGCGCTGATGCGCGGCACGCGGCTCGGGCTGGCGATCCGCGCCATGGCGGAGCGGCCGGATGCCGCCGGGCTGATGGGCATCGACACCGCGCGGGCCGCCGCCCTCGTCTCGTTCATCTCTGGCGCGCTGGCCGGCGCGGGCGGGGTGCTGATCGGGCTGAACTTCAACGCCATCCACCCGTATATGGGCGAGACGATGATGCTGCGCGGCTTCGTGGTGATCATCGTCGGCGGGCTTGGCGACATCAGGGGCGCGCTGATCGCCGGCCTGCTGCTGGGGGTGGTCGAGGTGCTGACCGCCGGATACGTGGCATCGAACCTCAAGGACGCGGTGGCCTTTGCCATTCTGGTGCTGGTGTTGTGGACGCGCCCCTCCGGCCTGTTCGGGCGCGCGGTGACGAGGCGCGCGTGAGCATCCCCCCCTGGCTCGACGATTTCCTGTGGACCTACCAGAACGTGGTGCATGCGCTCGGCATCAACGGGCTGCTGGCGCTGTCGATGTATGTGGTGCTGGCGGTCGGGCAACTCTCGCTGGGGCAGGCGGCGTTCATGGGGCTGGGGGCCTATTCCTCGGCGCTGATGACGCTGAAGCTGAAGCTGCCGTTCCTGGCGGTGCTGCCGCTGTCCTGCGTCGCGCCGGTGCTGTTCGCCCTGGCGATCGGCGCGCCGACGCTGCGGCTGTCCGGCGTCTATCTGGCGATCGCCACGATCGGGCTGGGCGAGGTGCTGCGCGGCATCTATCTGAACGTGGATTATTTCGGCGGCGCGCTGGGTCTGTCGGGCATCCCCGAGCGGGCCGAGACCTGGATGATCTATGGCCTGCTGGGGCTGGCGGTGCTGGTGTTCTGGCTGGTGGGGCGCAGCTCCATCGGCCGGGCGATGGAGGCGATGCGCGAGGACGAGACCGCCGCCCAGGTGATGGGGGTGAATATCGCGCGCTACCGGCTGGGGGCGCTGCTGGCCTCCGCCATGCTGGCGGGCGTGGCCGGCGCGCTGGACGCGCACGTCTCCAGCTTCATCGGGCCGAACGAGTACGGGTTCGAGCCGGCGGTGACGATCCTGTCCTTCGTCCTGCTGGGCGGCATCGGCACGCCGTTCGCGCCGGTGCTGGGCGCATGGGTGTTGACCCTGCTGCCGGAGCTGCTGCGCGGGTTCTCCGACATGCGGCTGGTGGTCAATGGCGTGATCA
>PKWQ01000386.1:8764-8964 GCA_003133265.1 Acetobacteraceae bacterium | reverse complement strand
CTGCTGTTCCGGGAGAACAACCGCGACCTTGGCGTGAAGAACGGCATGCTGGGGACCGTGGAGTTGGCCGAGGAAGGCCGGCTTGGGGTGCGGCTGGATTCCGCCCGTGGGCCGGGGCAGGGGCGGGCGGTGTCGGTCTCGATGGCCGATTACGCGGCGGTGGACCACGGCTATGCGGTCACCATCCACAAGGCGCAGGG
>PKWQ01000386.1:0-8728 GCA_003133265.1 Acetobacteraceae bacterium | reverse complement strand
CGCGCTGTCGGCGCGGCTGTCGCGGTCGCAGGCCAAGGAAACGACGCTCGACTACGACCGGGCCGCCTATGCCCAGCGGCGGGGCATGGAGAGCGAGATCGTCGTGCCGCGGGCGATGCGCGAGCGCCCGACGCAGGACCGCCCGACGCGGGAGCGTGCCGCCGATCGGCAGGCCGAGCCGCCGGCGCGGGAACGCCCGGCGCGGGAACGCGGCATGTTCGACGGGTTGAATCTCAGCCCCGGCCGCAGCCGGCCGGAGACTCACGGGGTCTTCGAGGCCGAGCGCCCGGCGCGGGAGCGAGCGCCGGAGCCGGCGCAGCGGGATGCCCAGGACGGGCTTAACCGGGCGGTGGACCGCTATGCCCGCGCCTGGACCGATGCAGCGCGGATGCGGGAGCAGNNCCGGCCAGGTGCGACGCGGGATCTGCTGACCGCCATGGAGCATGAGCCGGCCACCCACCAGGCGATGACCGGGATGCAGGGGCGGGAGCGTGCCGCGCAGCTCGTCGCCCGCATCCAGCACGAGGACCGGGTGCGGCAGGACCCGAACCTGAAAGCCGAGCGCCTGGTCAAGGTGTGGAACGGGCTTGAGGCGCAGCACGAGCGCCTGAGTGGCCGGGACCAGGCCGAGGCGCGCGGCAAGGTCGAAGGGCGCATGAAGGAAGTGGCCGGCGAGTTGAAACGCGATCCGCAGCTCGAATCCTTGATGCGCTCGCGCTCCAAGGAACTTGGCATCGAGGCGGGTTCGCGGCTCGACCGGGTGGTACGGGAGCCGAATATCGAGCGAGCCATCAGTCACGGCATCCGGCGCCATCGCGGGCTTGGAATGTCGATGTAGGGCAGAGACGGAGGAATTATGGAGGACGAGACAGATCATCACGGGGCGGCCGACCCGGCACAGGCGTTCGAGGATTTGCGGGCCGAGGTGTCGGAGCTGCGGCGGGCCGTGGAGGCGCTGCCGGGCGCGTGGGAGGACAGCCGGCCGCCTGACTACACGCCGTCGCTCGGCACGATCGCGAAGGGACTGGCGGCCGTGGATAACCGGCTTGCCGGCATCGAGAAGCATCCCGCGCTCCGGCTGACGCCCGAGCAGCATCAGCAGGCGGTTGCCCAGGCCGGCAACACGCTGATGCGCGAGGCGGCGCAGAAGCTCGACCGAGCCGCTCAGGACGCCGAGCGCGAGCGGCACCAGCTCGCCGGCTTGATCGGCACGGTGCGGAAGCAGGACGAGCAGCGCAATTGGTTGCTGTGGGCCGCTTCGGGGGCCTTGGTCGTCGGGTTGCTGGTGTCGCCGTTCGTGGCTGGCGTGCTGCCCTTCGGAGGGGATAGCGCCGTGGCGGCCGTTATCATGAACGCCGATCGCTGGAACGCCGGTATTGCCTTGATGCAGGCCGGTAGCCCGGACGGATGGCGCGGCTTGGCGGACGCTTCCAACCTGGTGCGCATCAATCAGGAGGCGCTGGCGGCGTGCCGGGAGGCGGCGGCCAGGGCGAAGAAGGAACAGCGCTGCACGATCACCGTGCCGGCGCAGTAGGTGGGTGGTTGATGGATTGTGAATTGCTCAAGGCCGCGATGCGCCGCACTCTGATTGCGGCGGACATCGCTGGCATCCGCGCCTTTGGGGTGCATGCGAAGGACGACAGCGCGCGCACCTACTACGAACGATTCGGCTTCATCGCTTCGCCGAGCGACCCGTTCCACCTCTTCGTGCTGATGAAGGATCTGAGAAGAATCGCGGGGGTGTAGTCGAATAGGCGGTCAAATCGCAATTTTCTCTACCTCGTCGCGCGAAATCTCATCGCTTCGCCGGTCGTAGAGCTTCGTGGTTCGCGGTGAGGCATGGTTGGCGATCGTCTGCGCGTGTTCGAGCGTGCCCTTGTTCTTGAGGTAGGCGGTGATGCCGGTCGCGCGGAAGGTGTGGTTGCCGATTTTGGTCGCAATGCCGGCGGCTGCCGCCCGGCGCTGGATCATCCGGTAGGCGTCCTGCTGCCACATTGGATGACGACAAGAACTGTGCGTAGCTGTACGATACAGAAGAACGAAATGGCAACTTGACGTCGGAAGCCCGTACCTTCCCTGGGGTTCGATCACCAGGAGCCAACGGGAAGCCCCGGATGGGCAGCGACGGCACTCCGCCGCGATTTGCAGATCAGGTGGCTCATGCTGATGGGGCGGTGATAGCCAACATAGATGGCCAATTTTGGCATGGCCAACTTACATCGGCTTTGCCGTTCTTGACCACGCCGTTTACGGTTGGCCAAGTTCGGTATACCCATCTTGGCTGCCATCCATGAAAATCGCCCGCATCTACCTTCGCGTCAGCACTGACGAGCAGGACCTTACCCGCCAGGCCGAAATCGAGCACAGCACTCGGTCGGCGGGCTATTACATCGCTGGTGTCTATCGCGAGAAGGCTTCGGGTGCCCGCGCCGACCGACCCGAGCTTCTCAGGATGATCGCCGATTTGCAGCCCGGTGAAGTGGTCGTCGCGGAGAAAATTGATCGCATCAGTCGGCTTCCTTTGGCCGAAGCTCAAAGACTGGTGGGCTCGATCCGGAGCAAGGGGGCAAGGCTGGCCGTGCCGGGCCTGGTCGATCTATCCGAGTTCGCGACCGAGGCTGACAGCGTGGCCAGGATCGTGCTGGAATCGATACAGGAACTGCTGCTCAAGCTGGCGCTGCAAATGGCGCGCGATGACTACGAGACACGCCGCGAGCGACAGCGCCAGGGTGTGCAACTTGCCAAAGCGGCCGGTAAATATGCGGGGCGCATCCCCGATGCCGCCACCCATCAGCGCATCATCGCGTTGCGCGGCGCAGGTCAGTCGATCAAGCGTACCGCCAATCTGGCCGAGTGCAGCGAAAGCCAAGTGAAGCGGATATGGGCAATCCATCTCAACCAGGTGCCCGGAGATTGAGCGTGTCGCGCCGCCCCCTGCTCAAAGCTGATCAATGGTCCGCTCTTGTCGACATGCCGACGGACGAGGAGAGCCTGATCCGGCACTGCACGTTCGACCGTGCCGAGTTGGATCTGATCCAGGCCAAGCGTACCCCGCACAACCGTCTCGGCCTCACCATTCAGCTCTGCTTTTTACGCCATCTCGGTCGGGCGATCCTTGCGCGAGCGGCTCGATGACCTGCCGGTGGTGGCCGATCATGTCCTGCGCCAGATCGCGGCGGAGCTGGGGCGCGACGTGCGCGCGTTCGCGCCTGCGGCGCTGGAGCTGATGCAATCCTATTCCTGGCCCGGCAATGTCCGCGAGCTGATGACCGTTATTCGCCGCGGGGTGGTGCTGAGCGATACTCCCGTGATTCAGCCGGCCGATCTGCAACTGCAGACGCCTCAGCGGGTCGCCCTGGCGGCGACCGACCTCGCCGCCCACCCCGCGCCGGGCACCGTGGCCGAGCGTGACATGCTGCTGAAGACGCTGCGGGAAAACCGCTTCAACATCAGCCGCACCGCGCATGCGCTTGGCAGGTCGCGGGTGACGCTCTACCGCATGCTGGCGCGCAACGGGCTGGCCCAGCACCACGAATTCGTCGTTCGGGACGCGGCCAGCCCGGCGCCCTGATACCGCCATCCGCCAGCGACGACCCCGCCATCGCCGGCGGCAGGCGGCATCACGCGCGGCGCTACTCGGTCCGGCCGGGCTCCTGCACCTGCACGTCGGTCTGCCCGCCGTGCTGCTGCATCGTACCGCGGAGCCCGTTGCCGCGCTGCGTCTGGATCGCAACATTGCCGGTGCCGGTCTGCACCACCGATTGATGGTTGCGCTGGCCGCGCTGGGTCTGCACCACCGTGGAGCCCTGGCCGCTGCTATGTACCACCTGGGTGCCGCCGCCGCTATCGGAATCCTGTTTCACGGTGATCCCCGTGCCAGTAATCACGGCCGACTGCATGCTGCCCGCGCTGCCCGGCCCGGCCTTCTGGACCACCACGTTGCCCGAGCCGCCCGGCATGACGATGCTCTGGGTGTTGTCCGCACCCTGCGTCTGCTGGGTGGCGAGGTTCGGCGCATCGCCCTTCGACGAGATCGTCACGCTCTGCGCGTTGCCGTTGCTGCCGGGGCCGGCGGTCTGGCGCACCACCGACCGATCGCCCGCCGGCCGGTCCACCGATTGCACGTTGTTGGTGCCCTGATCCACCTTGCTGCCTCCTGGATCGATGGTCTGTGCACCGGCCAGCGCCGGCGTCGCTATCAAAGCCAGGATCAGCCATCTGCCGCGCATTGCACCCTCCCAACCGTGTCTGAACGCCGGCGTCATGCCGGCGGTGGCTGCGTCGTCATTGCCCGCCTGACTGACAGGACTGGAACATGGCGACCGTCATCTGCCCCGGATCGGTCTGGCAGTCCGCCGACGAGATCGCGGCCACCGCGGCGTCGCTGCTCTTGTCGAAGCGCGTCGAGCGGTCCTGCCAGTCCTGGCCAAGCTGCGGGTTGAACACGTCGTCCGGGTCGAGCCCGAGATACTGGTACAGCGCCTGTATCTGCGCCATCGGCATGCCGGTTTCGGCCAGCGTCGGGATCGTCGCCGTGATCTCCTGAAGCTGCCGCAGCGTCCATTCCTCGATCGGCCTGCGCGCGGCCTGCCACACGATATAGGCGGTGACCGGTTCGATGCGAGGGTCCGCCAGGATCTTCAGGATGTTCGAGGGGATCGACCGGCCGCCGAACACGTCGCCCATGGCGGCCCGCTGCGACGCTTGTTGTTGCGCCGGGGAGACCGACTGCTGTGCCCAGGCCGCGCCGGCCGTCAGCAGCAGCGGCAGCAACAGGGCAGCGGCGTGGGCTCGGTGTTTCATCGGCGTTGCGTGATCGAGATGGCCTGGCCAGGGCCGGTCTGGCGGATCGTCATGGTCAGCCCGTTGCCGATCTGGGTGTTCACGGCGATGTCGCCGGCGCCGCTCTGCTGGATCGATGAGGAGTTGTTGTTGCCGATCTGGTTGATCGCCGCGCGGCCACCGGTTCCGGTCTGGTTGGTCTGCCCGACATTGCCGGCGCCCGATTGCGAAATCACCGACACGTTGCCCAGCGGGTTCCACGTCAGCGCTCCGGCCGCTTGCGCCGCCACCACCTGGGTGGTGCTGATCAGATCGTCGGCGCGCGCCGGCAGCGCGACCGCCAGGATGATCGGGAAAAGCCATCGCAACATCACAATCATCACCTTTCCGTGGACGTAAGTTGAACGGGAGGGAGCACGCCCGCTCCCGATGCGCACCGTGTCAGCGTGTTTACTGGTGCTGGATTGCAACATTGCCCGAGCCGCCAGTCTGCTGGATCGATGAGGCGTTGTTGTTGCCGATCTGGTTGATCGCCGCGCGGCCACCCGTGCCGGTCTGGTCGGTCTGCGCGGTATTGCCTGAGCCCGATTGGGAAATCGCCGACACGTTGCCGAACGGGTTCCACGCCAGCGCCCCGGCTGTCTGCGCCGCCACCACCTGGGTGGTGCTGACCAGATCGTCGGCGCGCGCCGGCAGCGCGGCGGCCAGAACGATCAGGAAGAGCCACCGCCATGGCATGGTCGTTATCTTTCCCTGGAAGGCAGATGGGTTGAGTGAAATTGGTTTTGCATCATGACATCGGGAGGGGGCACGCCCCCTCCCGACGCGCGTCGTGTCAGCGTGTTTACTGGTGCTGGGTTGCAACGTTGCCCGAGCCGCCGGTCTGGGTGGCGGAGGCAGAGTTGCCGCTGGTGAGCTGGGTCTGCAAGATGTGGTTGCCGGTGCCGCCGTTTTGGGTGGCGGACTGCTGGCCGCCGGATACACCGGTGCCCTGGCTCTGCCAGATCTGACCCAAGCTGGCACCACCGCTGACGCTGGCGGTTTGGATGTTGCCGGAGCCGCCGACGCCCTGGTACTGGTTAACATAGTTGTTGTTGCTGCCGCCAGTGATCGACGCCGACTGGTTGTTGCCTACGCTGCCGGTATCCTGTGTCTGGTAGATCTGGTTGCTGCTGCTGGTGTCGCTGCTGCCGGAGCCGATCGCCGAGTACTGCGTGTTGCCTGAGCCGCCGTTCTGCGCCGAGTTCTGCGTGTTGTGGCTGGCGTTGTCGCCGTCCACATTCTGTGTGATCGACGAGCCGGTCTGCCCGGTCTGGGTGGCGGTCTGCGTGTTGTGGCTCGCCGTCGAGGTTTGGGTGTTGCTCAGCCCGATCGTCTGCGCAATGGAGCTCCCTGAGTTGCCGGTTTGGGTCGCCGTCTGCGAGTTGTATTCGGTCCACGCATTAGGAGCGTTGATGGTCTGCGTGGCCGAGCTGTTGGTGTTGCCAGTCTGGCCGATCGTCTGCGTGGCGTTGGTCGAGTTGTCTGTCTGGGATGCAGACGCCGAGGTGTTGCCGGATTGCGTGATGCTCTGGTTGCCATACCCCGCCGCGTCGTATGACGTGACCGGAGTCCAACTATTGCGATATTGCTGCTGAGTGGCGACGTCGTTGGTACCGCCCGACTGGGAGATATAGGCGGTGTTAGGGTATCCGCCGTTGTTCGCTCCGGGCTGGTTCTGGCTGGCGTAGGCGCCCGTTTCGCCCCCCTGCTGTATGATGGTCGCCGAATCGGCGAATGCCAGACCGGACAGACCCAAGCACAGCGCGATGGCGGCGACGCTGGATGCGAGAAGTTTACGTGACATCGGAAAAATCTCCCTTTCCCCCGGCTACGGATACCAGGCGCCCTCCGGGGGCAAGCGCCTGGAATTTCTATGAAGTCTTTGCCGCCGCGGCGATCGGCGCGGGCACCAGCCCGCCGCGCGTCGTCCGGTAGTCGTCGAGCAGCTGTTTCTGCTTGTCCTCGTTGGCGAAGCCCCAGTATCCCTTCAGGGCGCCTTCCATGATGGTGGCGTAGACGCCGAGTTCGATCGCCTGCTTGACGCAGAGATTGACTGGCTCGTTGGTCGAGAACCCGCCTTCCGCCTGCAGCAGTTGGTTGAAGCCGACGAACTTGAAGATCGATGCGTCCAGGCTGACCGAATAGATCGTCTTCTCGGCCGTGACCGAGGTGAGTATCTCACCGGACAGGACGCTGACGGCGCGAAGATAGATCGATACCGTGTCTTTTTGGTACTGAACGCTCGCGCCGATCCCGAGATAGTTGGCGCCCAATCCACCGGTGATCAGATTGGAGTCGTATCCTATGATGCCGCCCTCCAGGACGATTCCCGCGTTCAGCAGCGGACCGAGCGGCGGGAGCGGCTGACCGCTCGGCGCCGCGAACTCGATTCGGTTGGCGCGGATAATCTGCCGCTCTTGCAGCAGATCCGGCAGGCGGTTGCGCTCCAGCACATGGAACCACGACCCGGCGCCGGTATCGTGCAGGGCGTTGATCAGGATACTTGTGGCGCCCTGGGTCACCGCGAAGGAGTAGTCGGCGAAGGCCGCGTTCGGCTTGTGCTGCCCGCTTTGATCGAGGAAGGCGAATACCCCCACATACAGCTTCTGCCGCGGCGCCGGCAGGCCCAGCAGATCCTCCAGCGAGGAGGTCCGAGTGGCCAGCGCCGGCGCGCTGCCGAAGGTCTGTGCCGCCGAGGAGCATCCGCCAAGTGCCAGCAGCCCGGCCAGCAGGGTTCGCCGCGTTTTCACGATGTGTGGTTCAACTCCGCGGTGCGCGTTCAGGAGATCAGAAGGTCGGAACGGGGATCTGGATCGTGGTCTGTGCGCCCGTGGTGGAATTGGTGAGCGTGATGTTGATCTGGTTGCCGACGGTCTGAAAATTGATCAGCTCGCCGGCGACGTTGTAGCTCCCCGATGCATTGGTTTTCTGCAGCCCGGTGCTGATCTGCTGGGCCACCATCGACAGCACGGCGTTTACCGCAGCTTGTTGCAGGTTTTGTATGACCTGACTCTGGGCGGAAGCCGCCGGATTGGCGTTGACGCTCGCCGGGTTGGTCAGGAAATGGTTGTTCGACGTGGCCTCGTTCAGCAGGAACCCGCCGTTCAGCGGACTGCCGCCGAAATTCGGATTGACTGGCGTGTACGTAAGCTGGCCGGCGTGCGCCAGCACGGGCACGCCAAGCAGCATCAGCGCCTGCACACCGACCAAAGTCAGCCGCGCCGCGTCGCCGTGTTTCATACGGACCAGAGCTTGTTTCATATTCGCTTGAGCTTGCGCTCCTCCCCGAGTGTCGCGGCGCTATACGGAAACAAATCCGACGTCAATTTGCCTCCGCCTGCTGTCCTGACGCAGCGTTAACAACCCACAGTTGACGCGTCAATCATTCATTTTTTATCAATTCAATCAAAAAATGGACATGCCCCAGTTTAGTGGTGAGGCATTGGTTCAGTTTTTGCCCGGTTTTCGAACTGGGCCGGGCTTAGGAAGTCGTGTGCGGAATGGCGCCGCATCGACCGGCTCGGCTATGTGCCGGACCTGGTCGCGAGCAATCTCGCCACCAACACGGCCCCGCTCGCCATCGCGGCTTCGGCGATTTCGAGATATCGTCGTTGCCGATGCCATCGCTAAACACGGCCGCCGTGCCGGCTCGGCAAATCGGGCCGGTCGCGGGCGAACTCCTGCTGGTGCGCCTGGCGGGTCGGACGATCCATGAACGAATCGTCGATCTCGGCTACCCTTTCATTCAGCGGGAAAGCGCCTGAGGGCGCTACGTCCGGAAGGTTGGCCAAGCCGCCGCGGCGCGCGGGGCGGCGGCGCGTCCCACGCTCTTCCCCCGAAATCGCCCCGGATGCCGCCGATCGCCCCATGTGCGCGCCCCAGTCTGGTGGCCGGCGGGGCGGTG